>JASIGB010000535.1:0-4727 GCA_030045355.1 Bryobacteraceae bacterium | reverse complement strand
ACCGGCTGGAATCGCACCGTTCTCGAATATCTCAAGAATCATGCCGACTATCTCTCGCTCCACATGTACGTCGGCAACCAGCAGAACGACTACGCCGATTTTGTGGCGAGCTCCATGGAACTCGCCTCGCGCCTCAAGACCGCCGAAGGCATCATCGATGCCGCGCTTTCCGGAGTTCGCAATCGCAAAATCTACATCGCTTGGGATGAATGGAACGTCTGGTATCGCGCGCGCGGCGCTAGCCAGCGCGGCCGCCGCATCCTAGAGGAACATTACAACCTGGAAGATGCGCTCGTCGTCGCCACGTTCCTCAACACCTTCGTCAACCATGCCCACATCGTCAAGATCGCCAACATGGCGCAACTGGTGAACGTCATTGCGCCCATCTTCGCCAACGAAAATGGCCTGTATTTGCAAACCATTTATTACCCGCTCCAGCTTTTCGCCAACAACACCGCAGGCCGGGCGTTAGAGCTGTTGGTCGATTCGCCCAAGTACAGCAGCCGCCGCTTCGACGACATACCGTACCTCGATATCTCCGCCGCCTACGATAACGGCTCGCTCGCGATCAACATTGTGAACCGGCATCGGGACCAGGCGATTCCCACCGAGTTCCTGATCGAAGACAAACAGTTCAGCGGCGCCGTCGAAGCCATCGAAGTGAACGCAGCCGATATCAAGGCGGAGAACAATTTCGACGCCTCACCGGTAAAGCCCGCGCCACAATCCGCCGCCGCGCAAGGCAACACTCTGCACTACAGCTTCCCCCCGCATTCCTACACCATGCTGCGCGCGCGCCTGGTCTGAGCTAACGGCCCTTCTGCATCTCCACCACAAGTTCCCGGTAGTTGCCCTGCATCTCCCAGGTGCCCGTGTACCCAATCGGAAGCACCAGCGAGTCGCCTGGCCGGTACTCATGCCGCGATCCGTTGGGTTCCGTGAGAATCAGCTTGCCGCTCAGCACGTACGCGAATTCATCGACGTCCGTGGGCCGCTTGCGATGATCGGTCTTGGCCGGCGTCGATTCGAACACAGATACGTGCAGCTCTTTGCCTTGGAACAGCGTCGCCACGCGCATGTGCAACTCGCCGCTGACCAGGATGTCCTGGAACGCATCCGGTGGAATCGCCGTGAGACCGATTCCCGCCATCTTGTCGCGGTCCAGCCCCACCGGCGCCACGTGCTCATCGGCCTTCGCGCCGCCCTGTAGAATACCGAAAAGCGCAAGCGCGCCGCACAGCGCGCACGCCGGTAGCTTGTTCATTGAGTTCCCTCCTTCAGTGGAGCGTTGGAAGCGTCTACTGCTGCTTATTTTCGGCGGCCATCCTCATTTGATACGCTTTCATCACATCGGCCTTGCTCTGCGGCGCCGCGGACGCATGCACGTTGATATAGCGGTCGTAGTCCAGATTCAGCTTTTCAAGCACCGGGACCAGAGCCTTGAGGTGATCGTTCGCCGGCTCTCCCGGAGTCACCGTGAAATCGCCCTGGAACAGAACCTTCTCCTTCGGAATATAGGCGATGATCAGGCCATTGGAATGCGGCGCCGGATAGATATGGTACATCTCAACCGTTCGCGTTCCATCGGAAAACACCTTCTTCTCTTCTACAGCCTCGATCTTGGCCTTCCTTGGGTTCTTGGCCAACGGGTCGTCGAGCAGCGTCCGCGGCGTGTTCAGCGCCTTATCGAGAAAC
Source organism: Bryobacteraceae bacterium (assembly GCA_030045355.1). Classification (GTDB taxonomy): domain Bacteria; phylum Acidobacteriota; class Terriglobia; order Bryobacterales; family Bryobacteraceae; genus Palsa-89. The sequence goes on along the minus strand of JASIGB010000535.1, from coordinate 3,032 downwards.
TCCACATTGTTCTTCTGCGTAATGATGATGGCTCCTTCCGCCACCAGCACCGGCAGCCCTCCGGTGTGATCGGAGTGCGGATGCGTGTTCATCACATACCGGATCGGCTTATTCGGAAACAGCTCTTTCGTTTTGGCGACGTAGGCCTGCGCGCGCGCCACCGATTGCCCGGCTTCCAGCATCATCACGTAGTCTTTGAACTCCACGATTACCGAATCGTAACTGCCGGGACCGGTCGTCAGCCGATAGAGCCCGTCACCCAGCTTTTCCGCCGTCACCGTCAGAGGCCCTGGCGGAGGAAACCCGCCCCCGCGATTTGCCGGCGGAGGAACCAGCGACGCCACATCGGCGGGATTGGCCTGCGCCGCGGTCACGTTCACTTCAAAGAACGGCCAGCCGCCGCGGGTCTGCACGATTTTCGCCGGAGCCATCGCGCCGCCGAAGTCTTTCCATTCGGTGTATGTCGCCAGGATATGCATATCGCCCATGATGTTCTCGCCCAGCCACGTCTCCACGCGCTCCACCATGTGCTGTTCGTTGATATAGCCATTAATCAGGTAGCGTTCCCCGGAGGGCGCCTTTACCGCCGGATTCCAACTCAGCACCGTGTAGCGCTTGCCCGCCACCTTGCGATGGGTCACCCAGGCGTTGTTCTCGGCCGCCCCCTTCAGAAACCCCCAGGGCGTGATGTAAAACTCGAGTGACGTGCCCCAGGGCTTCGACACGTCGGCCTGCTCCGCTGTCACCTGCTGGAAGAACGTCCCCTGCGAAACTGTAGTGGAACCGCCCGGCCCGATGTTGTGCGTGATGCCCGTGGCTCGCGACGCCGGAGCGGTCAGATCAATCACGCGGACATAGCTGTCGATGGGCCGCATCGGATCGTGCGTTCCCCGGCAAGTCATGTCACTGGCATTGGCCCCGCATTGCTGGAACGCCACGTCCTTTGCCGACCCCGAATACGTGATGGATGTCGGATTGCCCAATGCCTTTTGCGCATCGGCGATCACGGTTTTGGCATCTTGCGCCATCGCGCTCCCGCACATGAACGCCAGACTGATCACAATCCCACTAGCTCTTTGGAACATCTGAGTCTCCTTTTCCCGCAGCCCGTCCCGTGTATTTTATAACCACTCGCTCCCGTTAGTCGACAGCGATGCTCGATCTCCTGATCTCGATCTCCTGCCCTGGTTGACTACCTGGACGCGCCGGAAGCGCGATGCTAGCATCGGGTTCATATGGACGGCCGGCGAAGGCTGCGCGGAATCGCAATCGGAATCGCCGCTGTTTCGTTCGTGGTGGCATCGCGGGTCCAAGGACAATCTCCGCAAGCGACCACAACGCCTGCCGGTCCCGTCGCATTCGAAGTCGCGTCGATAAAGCCAATTGCACCACCATTCCCGGCTGGGGGCGGCCCGTGGATCGTAACTCACGGGCGATTCAAAGCCGAAACGTGTTTCGTCCGCGGTATGATCGCTCTGGCCTACGGCGTCTTACCTGCCGCGGTCAAAGGCGGTCCGGACTGGCTTGACCGCGAGCCCTATAACATCGAAGCGCGCGCCGAATACCCGGAAGCCGGACCGAAGCAGATCGCCTTGATGCTCCAAACACTGCTGACGGACCGCTTCAAGCTCGCGGTGCATCGTGAGACCCGGCAAGAGCAGGTGTACACGCTGGTCGTTGGAAAGAATGGATCGAAATTGCAGGACGCGGGCGATGGGCAGAAAAACTTCATCCAATGGTCTGGCCCAGGAGACGTGACGTTCACCGGAAATCGCACTCTGGGCGGATTGATCAACGTTCTTGGCGGTCTGCTGAGCGCTCCCGTGCTGGACAAAACCAATCTAAAAGGTTCCTATAATTTCAGCCTGAAATTTGTAGACCCTCGCATCCCGCACCTAACAGATGACGACTCCCGTCCCGATCTGTTCACCGCCGTGCAGGAACAACTCGGCTTGAAATTGGAGGCGAGCAAAGGGCCAGTCGAGGTGCTTGTGATCGATCACATGGAGAGACCATCGGCGAACTGACGTCGTAGCGTAATCTTCAGAAACGTCCAATAAGCAGGTATAGGATTACGCCCAGCGCGATCGCACACGGCAACAGGGCGCTTCTAGGGCGAAACGGGAGCGGCGCTATCTCCAGCTTCTGCCAGTACGCCGGGATTCTTGCGGCTTGGGGCCGTTCGATTACCGGCGGGAACAGCAAACGGAGCGTGGAAACCAGCAGCACGCTCATTGCCCCTCCCCATGCCAGCACCGGCGCGGGAAGCGCCCATCGATGATTCAGTTCCACGGCGTAGGTGAGGACCAATCCGAGAACCGGTCCGAAGAGTGGTTTGAGCGGCCACCGTTTCTTCGGATCGCTGTACGCATCGGCCAAGATGATCGCCACCACAAAGACGGTTGTGGGAATCGCGAGTTGCGCGTAGCCGAATTCTCGAAAAAGCAGCTCAGGCGCTCGCCACCACGCGGACATCACAAACGCCGTATACATCGAACCCGCCACCATCAGAGTTGCGACCGCGTCCGTGGTCCTGCGGATGCGGCTATAGATAACCGACGGCACCGTGCATGTGGCCTCGGCGAGATAGTGAGCCGTGCTCCGGTTCCGTTCGCGCATGTCTCCCAGAATTTCCTCGCGGCAAGCAGGCGGGAGGAGCCAAGACACGAGGTCTTCAACTATCTTGGACGGGCCGGATTCCATTTCGGACGCCTCCGCACTCCTTCCGCGAGGTCGCCCCAAATCTCGGCGACCGTTTCCCAAACGCGCATGGCCGTAGCGGCGGATTCTTCGAGCGCACGCTCGCCCAATGCCTCCAATCGGTAATAGCGCTTTGAACGCCCGCCCCGTTCCGGAGTCGGATTGGAAAGCCGTGACGAAATCAGACCCTTGTCTTCCAGGCGGTCGAGCGTGATGTAGACGGCGCCGGGCGAAATTTTCTTGGGCCTCGCAAGCTCCGCGGCTTTTTCGTGGATGCTGACTCCGTAGGCTTCCTCGCGCAGGCTCAGAATGGCGGTCAGAATCACCTGTTC
>JASIGB010000534.1:0-2632 GCA_030045355.1 Bryobacteraceae bacterium | reverse complement strand
CTTCTTGATGCGGCGGGTGTAGGAAAAAACAACCAGGAACAGAAACGGCGCCACCGAAAGCGCGATGAGAGTGAATTGCCAGTTAAGGTAGAGCATCACGCCCAGCATGCCCACCAGGGTGATGCAGTTGATCATGGAGTCCAGCAGGCCGGAGACGATGAAGCTCTGAATGGCGTCGATATCGCCGGTGACGCGGCTGATCAGGTCGCCGGTCTGCTTGTGATCGTGGTAGGCGAGGGAAAGGCGCTGAATGTGCGAATACAGCGTGCGCCGCAGATCGTGCGTCACCCATTGGCCGACGCTGGTGGTCACGTATTTTTCCACGTACGAGCAGGACGCGCCCACTAGCGCGATCACCAGCACCGCGATCGCGGCAAAGTTCAGCGCGCTGAACTTGTCGTGCCCGAAGGTGGAAAAAATCCAGTGGTTCAGCCAGCCTTGCGCGGGTTTCGATTTGAGGACATTGTCGAGGACAACCTTCAGGGGCCAGGGTTCGAGCAGATTGGCGACGCCCTCGCCGAGCACACCGAGAAGTCCCACCGCCAGCAGCTTGTAGTGCGGCCGGAGCAGGCTGGTGATCTTGAAACGCTTGGAATCGCGACTGTTTTTACCCACGTCCACTGAGTTAGACGCGCGGCGCGCGGCGGAATTATCCCGACGTTCGTGAAACCGTGAGAAAGTGGAAAAATTTCCCCGATCGCGCGTCCAATGAGGAACTTTCTATATGGCGCGGCGTAGCATCCCGGTGGGTTTACGTCGCGGCCATTGGGTTGCACGGAAGGAGATAGCGTGGCAACGTGCGCCGGGAACCCAAGTCCCTGGTGGGAAGGCTGTGGTGTCGGTGCACAAACATACTTCCCCTGGGGACACAAGGAGTCGGTCATGTCGGCGAAGAACAAAGCGGTATTTGGCATTTATGTGAGCCAGTTGGACGCGGAAAATGCGGTGAGCGGACTGAAGCTGGCGGGGTTTCGGAGCACGGATATCTCGATCCTGTTTCCCGATAACGCGGGGACCAAGGATCTGGCGGTGCTGCGCAGCACCAAAGCTCCGGAAGGCACGGCCGCAGGCGCGGGAAGCGGCGCGGTAGTGGGCGGAGTTCTGGGATGGCTGGCCGGAGTGGGGATGCTGGCAATCCCCGGCCTGGGAATGTTTGTGGCCGCCGGACCGATCATGGCCATGCTGAGCGGCATCGGAGTAGGCGGCGTGCTGGGCGGCATCGCCGGCGCGCTGGCCGGGCTAGGGACCCCGGAATACGAAGCCAGGCGGTATGAAGGTCGCATTCGCAAAGGCGGCATTCTGCTGTCGGTGCATTGCGACGACCGCGAGTGGGCGAAGACCGCGCGCGAGATTCTGGTCCAGACCGGCGCCGAAGACGTTTCGGCTACCAGTGAAGCGAAGGCCGATTTCGCCACCAGCGACCGGCCGCGGCCGAGGACCATACCCAGCAAAGTGTAGCGCTGGCTTTTGGCTGTTAGCTACTGGCGAAATAGAGCGAGGCGCTGCAAGGAGCGGCGGTTCCCGAATCCACCGGCGTGGTGGAGAGCGCGAGTCGCCACGCACCACTGGGATCCAGCGCCACCTGATCGCTCGAAAAATTGCAAAAGAGCAGCGCGCGCGAGCCTGCGGGATCCGTTCTCTCCATACGCAGCCAGCGCGCGGCTTCGTCGATTTCCACGCGGGTGAGGTCCTTGCGCCCGTTGTGGAGGCAGGGCCATTCTTTACGGATTCGCAGAAGCGCGCGATACAGATCGTAAATGGCGCGGTGCTTGGAATCGTCCAGCAGATCCCAACTCAGCTTGGACCGATCGAACGCTTCCTGGGACTGCGGATCCACAAAGGCGGCCGGTTCGGTGAATTCTTCAAACTCTTTCCAGCGGCCTTCGGTCACCGCTCGCGCGAGCGCCGCATCGCCATGGCTGGTGAAGTAGAAGAACGGATTGGTTTCGGCAAACTCCTCACCCATGAACAGCAAGGGCAGGCAGGGGGAACAGATCAGCAGCATCACGGCAATCTTGCACTGCTCGATGGACATCAGGTGCGACCAGCGGGCGCCCTGGCTGGTGTTCGCGACCTGATCGTGATTCTGCAGGAATGCGACGAAGCGATCGCCCCCCAGCTCGCGCGAGGAGCTTCCAAAATGACGGCGTCGAAAGGCGGAATAACAGCCGTCGTAAACGAATCCTTGGGTGATCGCCTTGCGGATGTGCTGGAGCTCGCCGAAGCCGGCGAGGTAGGAGCGGTTCGCGCCGGTGAGGTAACTCCGGACCGAGTGATGGAATTCGTCCAACCATTGGGCGTCCAGGGCATGCCCGCCGGCCGAGCGCGGCTGGAGCAGGCGAACGTCGTTCAGGTCGCTTTCGGCGATGATCCACGCCTGGCGCCCCAGTTTGGCCGCCTGGGCATGAAAGCAATCGCGCAGCTCGGCTAAAATATGGCGCGCGTTGAAATCGAAGATGCCGTGGATGGCGTCCAGGCGCAGGGCGTCGACGTGATATTCGGTCAGCCAGTACAGGGCATTGCCGATCACAAAGCGGCGGACACCGTCGCTGAAGGGCCCGTCGTAGTTGATCGCGCGGCCCCACGGCGTCCAGTATTGATCGGTGAAATAGGGGGCGAATTCAGCCAGATA
>JASIGB010000053.1:0-2688 GCA_030045355.1 Bryobacteraceae bacterium | reverse complement strand
TTGTCCAAAAAACGGGTCAACCCCACGTGACCGTGGCCTACCGTTCCCCAACGTAACTGAGCACCGCAATGGACAGCCGAGAAGGTGCACCGTATACCGGTAAGACCCTGGCCGGATGCGGCCTCAGCACGCAGCGCCTGAAGCACTGGCTGATTCAGCAAATTCATGCCCAGCAAATTCATGCCCCTACCCATCGCGTCTGATAAGGCATATACTTGTGAGCAATTGGAGGTGGAGATGCAACGTCGAGATCTCACTTTCGTAGCTGCATTAGTGGTGGCACTGTCGCTACTCGCCGGGCAGAACCGAGCGCAGTCGCTCAATGCCAAGGCGGCCAAGACCGCAAACCCAACCTGGACAGCGCCCCGGACCCTAGACGGCCAGCCGGACTTGCAGGGAGTCTGGGCGAACAATACCGCGACTCCTCTGGAGCGACCAAAGGCGCTAGCCGGGCGTGCATTTCTGACGGACGAGGAAGTGGCCGCGCTCAAGAAAAAGGCGGCGCAACTCTTCGACAACGGTAACTCCGACGCTGCATTTGGCGACAGTGTTTTCGAGAGCGTGCTCGCCAATGTAGAAGGACAAAAATCGGGATTCAAAAGTGTTGATGGCGGGACCGGCGACTATAGCTCAGTCTGGCTTGCGGCCAGGGAGTGGGACAACAGAACATCCCTCATCACAGACCCACCAGACGGCCGTCTACCGCCCTTGACGGCGGAAGCTCAAGAAAAAGTGGCTGCCGCCGCCGCGGCGCGCAACCGGGTACCCGCCGGCCCGGAGGATCGAGCGCTGTCAGAGCGCTGTATTACATATGGCACGCCACAACTGGTCGCCGGATACCAGAGCTACTATCAGATCGTCCAGGCTTCGGACTCGGTGGTGATCTTGACGGAGATGATCCACGATGCCCGTGTAATTCCACTGGATGGGCATCCGCATCTTCCCTCGACCATCCGCACCTGGCTCGGAGATGCGCGGGGACACTGGGAGGGCGATACCCTCGTCGTGGATTCGACGAATTTCAGGCCCGGGGTATTCCGCAATATTTCCACCGAGAAGCTGCACGTAATTGAGCGGTTCACGCGTACAAGTCCTGACATCCTTCAGTGGCAAGTGACGATTGATGATCCTGGAGCGTGGACAAAGCCATGGACGGCGATGATCCCTCTGCGTTCCTCGAAAAAGCCGGTTTTCGAGTACGCCTGCCAGGAGGGGAACTACGGGTTGCGGGATATCCTTGCCGGCGCGCGCCGCGAGGAGCAGAGGGCCGAAACCGAAAAAACGCCCAGATAAGGACTAACTCCAGTAACTTCGATCCAGGCTGCGATACTGCACGGCTTCGGCTAAGTGCTTGGCGGAGACGGTTTCCGAGCGATCGAGATCGGCGATCGTCCGGGCCGCCTTTAACACGCGGTCATGGGCGCGGGCGCTCAATCCCATGCGCCGGACGGCCATTTCGAGCGTTCGCTCGCCCGCTTCATCCAGGGCGCAAAATGTTCTAAGAAGCCGGGCCGGGATGCGGGCGTTGTAGAAGCCACGGCGGCACTGGATAGCGCGGGCCGCTTCTACACGGGCGCGCATTTCCTCCGACGTGGAACCGTGATCTTTGCCTCGTAACTCTTTGTATGCGACGGCGGGGACTTCGACGTGCAGATCGATGCGATCGAGCAGCGGCCCGCTCACCTTGCTCAAGTAACGCTGGATGATGGCGCCGGTGCAACGGCATTCGCGCGTGGGATCGGAGAAGTAACCACAGGGACAGGGGTTCATCGCGCCGATCAGGATGAAATCGGCGGGGAACGCGAGCGTCATGTTGGTGCGCGCCAGCGTGACTGACGATTCTTCCAGGGGTTGCCGCAGCATCTCCAGCACGTTGCGCGGGAACTCCGGCAGTTCGTCCAGGAACAGCACGCCGTTGTGCGCCAGGCTGACTTCGCCCGGCCGAGGCGTGCCCGATCCGCCGCCGATCAGCCCCGCGTCCGATACGGTGTGGTGTGGTGCGCGAAACGGACGCCGTCCGAGGAGCCCTCCGCCGCGCGGCAGCAATCCCGCGACGCTATGAATTTGCGTCGTCTCTATGGATTCCTGAAACGTCAGTGGCGGCAAGATGCCGGCGAAGCGTTTGGCGAGCATCGTTTTGCCGGAACCCGGTGGCCCGATCATGAGCACGTTGTGACCGCCCGCGGCCGCAACTTCGAGGGCGCGTTTGGCGCTGGTTTGCCCACGCACGTCGCGAAAATCGGGTAGCGGCTCGTCGCACGCGAAGGAGGCCGCGGCGGAAGACGGCGTGGGACGGAACTGATCCGGCTGGTTGAGGTAGCTCACCACTTCGGCCAAATGCCGCATCCCGAACACGCGTACGCCTTCGGTGACCGCGGCTTCGGCGGCGTTATCGGCCGGAACCAGGAGATTGGGGATGCCCTGCCGCCGCGCACAGACCGCGATCGAGAGAACGCCCCGCACCGGGCGCAGCGTGCCGTCGAGTGAAAGCTCGCCCACCAGCACGTGCTCATCGGTTTTGCCCACCGTCCCCATTGCGCCCAGAATGCCGAGCGCCATCGGCAGATCGAACCCCGCGCCTTCCTTGCGGACATTAGCCGGCGCCAGGTTGATGGTGACCGATTTGTTCGGGTAACCGAAACCCGAATTGAGCAGCGCGGACTTGATGCGCTCGCGGCTTTCCCGCAC
>JASIGB010000533.1:0-3430 GCA_030045355.1 Bryobacteraceae bacterium | reverse complement strand
GCTCGAAAACGCCTCCCGTAGAGCGAGGTCCCATCGACGGCCCCCAATCACTAGGGATGATCGCTAGGGTTTTCCCGAGGGACTCAGGTCGTGATGGAACATGTACGAGATTTCGATGGGCATGCTGTCCATCGATTGCACGCGCAGCACCATTTGGTAAAAGCGCGGGATGCTCCCGTCCGGCGCTTTCAGCTTGGAAACCAGCGCGCGAACGAGCGTCGGGTCCGTAAGGGCGCGCACCGCGGCCAGCGTGCTCGAAATCTGGTTGCCGGACAAATACAGAATGTCGCCGTGACCGTATAAGCCCGGCACATGGCTGATGAGCGCGTGGGTCTCTTCGACGTCTTTGGATCGCGCCTGAGAAGCGCCGGCGGGCACGTCAGAAGCGCCCGGGGCTGGATCAGGAGCGCCCGCGGCTGTATCAGGAGCGCCCGCGGCTATATCAGGAATGAAGGCCGGCTCACCCGGCCGCGGGCTCAGGTTCCGAATTCCATCCGGCTCCAGGACTAGGGGTTGGCCTTGAATCAGCGCCTCGATCTGAGGGTTACCGGAAACCGGTCCCAGGAACACCACGTTGTCCATCAGGACTTCGGGCATCGCGAGCTGATCGCTGCGCGTCACCAGCACGTTGTCCTTGCGGTGCGCCAGGAATTGCCCAAGCAGAAAAGCGCCGCTGGCAGCGCCAGCATTGTGTCCGGAAGCCAGGCAGATCATCAACGGCCGATTGGAATTGAGGATCGGACCCCAAATCGTCTGAATCTCGGGCGCCGAGGGCGGCGGAGCGGTGGCGTCGGACGTCGCGTGTTTCAACCGCCACACCTGGATGCCGAGAATCACGGCGCAAACCGCCGTTCCGGCGAGAAGACCGCTCAGGATCTTGACATTCGCATGGCTCGATTCGGCGTGGGTCGCGGGCGCGGCAGGAGCTTCGGCGGCAGGGTCCGGCGGTAGCTCGCGCTGCTCGAAAATGACGCGAAAGCCTCCCTTGGGAAGCTCCACAATCACGGGATCGTTGACGCCTTCCGTCCGGTAATACTCGGCCAGTTTTTGCCTCAGCCGGGCGACGTGCATCCGCACCACCGATTCCTGGCGCGGGTCGTACGAGGCCGGTTTGGAGAACACATCCAGGCCGACGGTGTATTCTTTCAGGCTGTCGGCCTGCCCAGCGAGGGACTTATCGGCCAGATAATGCAGCAGGTTGCGGTGAACTTCTGAGGTGCGAAAGGCCTTGCTTTGGGTGATGCGCTGGATCTGCGTTTGGTTCGCTTCCACTTCGTCGACGACCATCTTTTCCTATCATAAGGCATTGGCCTTAACGGCGGCGGCATTGGCCTTATGGCAGCGACAACGGCGGAATCGGGACAGTGCCGGGCTCGTAGTAGCCGTTCAATTTGAGGTGGATGGTAACGGCACGGCTGCCGGGATTTTTCCAGCGCCAACGGTACCACCCCGCGGATTGCGCCACTAATGCGCTATGCGCCTCCGACACGCCCTCCATCCGGCGGCCGGCAAACTCGCAGGAAAGCTGTCCGTCTCGCGGAGTCACCGACCAGGCGTACACCAGCGTCGCCCCGGCCTGCATACCCACCGCGTAACTCAGCTCCCTCCGGGGGTCCACGGTGAGGTCCACGCTGTCGCTCCGGGATGGTTGGAGCATTTTTCGGGCGCTCGATGGCAGCGCGGCGGCGGGCGGAGTAGGAGGCAGCCGCACGCGGGTGGTCCAGAAATAAACGATAGCGATTCCGGCCAGACAGGCCAACGAGCCCGCCGCGATCCGGACCGAAAAATTCCCCGGCACCTCTTAAATTGTATCGCCCGCGCAGCTTCCGCTCGAACTTCTCAAGAAACCCTGTAGGATCTTGCCGAACTCGCCGATAGATATCCACAGGAGCAGGCATGGCAACACTGCCGCTAGAGAGTTGGAGCGTAGCCTCCATCCGTCAGACCAACGGGATCAGCCTGGAAGAGATCGCGCGCAATACCAAGCTGAAAATCACTACCTTAAAGGCGATCGAGGATGCTAACTTTGATGTATTGCCCGGCGGAATTTACAACATCAGCTATATTCGGCAATACGCGCGCGCGATCGGCGCCGACGAAACGGTCCTGCTGAAACTGTACCAAACGCTTCGGCCTGGACAATGTTCTTAGCCGGGCCTAGTGGACCTTCATGTCCGGATTTCCGTATCGTCGGAGTCCGTCCGCGATTTAGACGGTTTAAACTAAGAAGGTAAGAAAGCAGGAGAAATATGGCTGCTGCCGCTTCTTTCCGCACCGACACTTCGACCTCTCCGGCCGTTCTCGGCAAGGAGGTCACCATCCTGGGCGAGATTCGCAGCCGGGAACCGCTGATCATCGAGGGCGAAGTGGAAGGGACAATTGACGTCGCCGGCCACCTGCTCACCATCGCTTCCAATGGCAACGTGAAGGCCAGCGTCAAGGCCAAGGAGATTGATGTGCGCGGCTCACTCGAAGGCGACATCGATGGCGCGGAGAAAATCTATATCCGCAACGGCGCACGCGTCGTCGGCGATATTCAGGCGCATGGCCTGGTGATCGAGGATGGCGGATTCGTCAAAGGAAAAGTGGACCTGTCGAAGAAGTCGTAAGGGCACATCTCTCAGTGAAACGCCTGATCCACGGCGTGGAATGTCGTGACGAACTCGAATCCCAGCACGTTGGTCTTCGTTCCGCCGACATTCTCTATCTTCAGGTATTCGTAGCTGGCTTTGAGTAACTGGTGGCGGTTGAGCCACCAGCCCCCGCCCAATTCATAGGAAGCAATCCAGGGGGCGAACTCATCGGTGGAGGCGCCGGTCGAGTCAGTTGCCCCACCCGGCTTCAGCCATCCCGCCCGGCCCGCCAGATAAAGCCGCGGCGTCAAAACCCGCTTGGCCTCGCCGTAGGTGGAGGCGACCGAAGGCGCTTGCGGAAATCCCGGAAAGTTATAGACGAACCGCTGCCACTCGCCGGTGGCGCTCCAATGCCCGCGCGCCCACTGGACGTCCACGCCGAGACCACTGGCCGGAAACGAGCGCACTGACGTCCCCAACGGCAACAGCGGAACCACATCCGGCGAAAGATACGGCCCGCGAAATCCCGACATCCCGACGCGGAAGCCCTGCCACAGCGTATAGCCCCCGCCCGCGACCCACTGCGCGTACTGCGGAGCATGACTCAAGCTCAATGGGTTCGCTGGCGACCCGCTGGTCACCTGGAAGCGGGCGTCCACGCTATGGCTCGAAATTTCCGCCTCCACACCGGGCAACCCGTACAGCGTGACCGGCGTCAAGCCTTCGTCACCACCCCACGGCCCGCCGCAGGAGTTCCACACATAACCGTAGTTCTGCTGCGTCAGGTCCTTGACTCCGCACGGAAGCTGATCGTTCCGCAAGGTCAGGGTCTGGATATAGCTGAGCGGCTGGTCGAG
>JASIGB010000052.1:0-6999 GCA_030045355.1 Bryobacteraceae bacterium | reverse complement strand
GGAGCAAAGATCGATCCTGGCGGCGGAGCAATCGAGAACTCCACCACCGGCCGTGGCGCCGCGCGATCCGGGGTCTTCAGCAAGATCGCGCACCCCCCAATGAGGCCGGCCGCGATTACGGCTGCGATCATCCATTCCTTTGGAGAGCGGTAGACGCTATCCCCTGCATTGGATCGAACGACCGGCGATCCGTCCGGAAGCGAAGGCACTGGACGCTTGTCGGGAGGCGGTTCATGATCCCTCACTGGGGCGATGAAGCGGTATCCGTTGCCCGGAACAGTCTCGATGTATCTCGGACTTTCGGCGGCGTCACCGAGCGCCCTGCGGATTTTGCTCATGGCCGCGTTCAGGCCGTGCTCGAAGTCTACGAACGTGTCGCTGGCCCAGATGGCCTGGCGCAGATCCTCGCGGCTGACCAGATGATCCGCTCGCTCGACCAAAGTCCTAAGGACCTGAAAGGGCTGGTTCTGGATCGGAATGCGGGTTCCGTTCTTTCGCAGCTCGCCGCGAACGGCATCGAGCTCGAACGGTCCGAACCGGTACTTAGCCATTCAGGCTTCCATTATGCATCTCCCTTCGCAGGTGACAAAGCCCAATAAATGCTCTGCCATTATTGGCCTACCGGATGATACGAAGAATTTACCCCAAAGTTACCGGGGGAAATGGACAAGCGATCGCGCCTCAATCAAAATGCACTTCGAACAACACCACAGGCAAAGGGAGATGCGAGAAATGGGAGCACAACATTCTTCTAAAGCGGGCACCGCGATGACTCTGGCCGTCATCGGAACTACTTTGATCTTGAACAGCGCACGGCGCTTGAAGGCGCAGGACTTTGACACCGACCAACAGCGCATCTTGCAAGGCTATGCGGTTGCTCCCGTTTCTCTGAACATGTCGGGGAGAAACGCCGTCATGGTGCTGCTCGGCAGTTATTACGTGAATACCGCCGGCGATTGCAACGGTTGCCACAGCAGTGGCACACCGGCTTCTCTTTTCCTTTATCCTTACGCAACGGGCGGAAACCCTTACTTCAACCAGCCCACAAAGATCGATCCGACGGTGTATCTCAATGGCGGCGCGCAATTCTATACAGTAGGGACACCCACTGGGCCTCTTGGCTACGCCGGCCCGGTCATCGTCTCCCGAAATCTGACGCCGAACTACGCCGGGCTGCCAGAAGGCGGCCACACGCTCTCTCAGTTTATGCAGATCATGCGGACCGGCATCGATTTCGACCAGATTCATCCTCCTTGTTCGCAACAACAGTTGAATACGATCAACAGCCCTGGCAGCATGACTCTTGCCGAGCTTCAGGCGGCCGTGAACAACTGCATACCTACCGGGGTGATCCCGGGAACGTCGTTCGACAATGAGCCGAACGGCAATCTGCTCCAGATCATGCCGTGGGCTGCGTTTGCGAACTTAACCGACTATGACCTCGAGGCCATCTACGAATACCTAAGTGCGATTCCCTGCATAAACAACACTCTACCCCTGGCTCCTGCCGGGGCACCCGACGAGTTGCTGAACAACTGCGGGCCTGGAAGCCCGGTCCCCGCGGCGCGGCCTGGTGACAATGTCAATTCCATCTTGAAACTGGGTGCTTCCAGGCGGCGGGATTAACTAGCTTAGGCTTTCGACCCCTTCCGCCATTTCAAGCAGGCTTGGCTAGGCGCGGCTTTACTTGCCAATCATGTGCTGGATGTCGCGGTTGTTTTCCTGGCAAATGAATTCGTAGATCTCTTCGTGCGGCGCCAGATCGGCCACGCTCTTGATCGTGAATGGACGAACCAGGACGCCTGAGTCTTCCACCGTGGTCTCGATTTGCATGTGCCCCAAGTCGGGGCGATGGTAGCGCTCGACGATATGCAGTCGATCGGAGTGCGGGTGCGCCTCGATGTCCAGCCATACACGTGGATCGAACGCCACACGATCCACGACCAGCGTGTCGCCGTCCCAGCGGCCGATCGAGTGCCCGTACCACGCGGGATTCGGATCCGCCGGATGGCCGCGGCCGTCCAAATAGATTTGATGAAAACCGGGGCTTTCGTCGTCGGAAATATAAATCAAAAAATCCTTGCTTTGGACAAATTCCCACAGCGGACCGTAGCGCAGCGGCGCCGAAGGCAGGCAGCGCGCTTGCGGGCTGTCTTTCGAATTATTCGCCAAGCGCTCTCGCTGGATCGCGGCCGCAGCCGGCAGAAATTCGGGCTTGCCCGGATCCACCACATCGGGAATCCACCACACGCCCGAAAGGTCGGGCTTGCCGTCGTAGGTGCGCGGCGTGGGACCGGAAGGCGGCTTATGCCGCCTCGTGTCTTCCTCAATCCGCAGGCGGTCTTCACCCAGCGTGTTGAGCTGCGATGTGTCGCTGAGATGGATATCCAGCCGCAGTGCGAGCGAGGCCTTGACGATCACACCCTTCATCACGAACTGCCGCAGCCCGGGCGCCGAAGCCGCGACGTAATAGGTCCCTGGCGGCAGATTCTGCAGCTCGTATTTGCCGGAAGCCGACGTCATGGCTTTGAACACGGCGTGCGATTGCGCGTTTTCCGCGAGCACCGCGTTGTGACCGATAGGGTCGCCGTTGGAATCGAACAGGGTGCCGTGAATGCCGCCGGTAGGTGTGGCATTCTGGGCCGCCGCCGGCAGCAAGACGAGACAACAGGAGAGAATGAAACGCAGCAAATTCTAACCTTACCAAACAAAATCGGCTCCGGGCGTCATCGACGCACGGAGCCGAGGCTAAAGTAGACGGAGGGTTAGAAGTAATACTTCAAGGCAAATTGGAGGATGCGCGGGTTCACCGAAGTGGTCGTGATTTCTCCGAACGTGCTGGGCGTCGAAATCGCCGTCCCAATGGGATTCGAGAACTGCGCATGATTAAAGGCGTTGAAGAATTCCGTGCGGAAGATCACCTGTTGCCGCTCGGTGATGCGGAAAGTCTTGACAATCGAGATATCCCAATTGAAATTCCCCGGCCCGAGAATAATTCCGACGCCGGAATTGCCGTACAACGTCGGCGGACCGTAGAAGCCGGCGGCTTCGCCATAAGGCGCCAGCGGCGCGCCGCAAAACGCGTTGATGTTGAAGTAACCCGGTCCGCCCGCCGCACCGCCCAGGCGGCTTTCGACGCCGCCCGCAGTCGCCACCGAACTATAGGTTGACCCTCCGCACATTTGGGCGCGAGGTGTGTCGTAGGTGCCGAGGTCGTAAGCCGTCCCAGCGTTTTGATCTGAAATGGTGAGCGGCGTCCCGTCTTGAACCGTGGTGACGCCCGATACGTTCCAGCCGTTCGCCAGAACTCCGAGCGCTCCCGTGTGCTGACCGAACGGCAGATCGTAACTGTAGTTGAGCACGAAGCGCTGCGGATGGCTGAAGCCCACCGGACCATACTGCTGCGCCATCGCCGTCGGCAGGTTGCTGTTGGCGCCGCTGCCAGTCAGCACTTCTGGAATATCGCTCAGATCTTTGCTGTAGGTGTAAGACCCTTGCAGGAGTAAGCCATGGGTCAACTGCTTTCTCAGCGTGACCTGCAGGCTGTTGTAGTTGGAGATACCGTCGAAGGCCGTCTCATCGACGCCGGCCGGTGTGTAACCGAGAATCGGAACCCGCAATTCCGCATTGTCGACCGTGTTCACCGTGATTCCATTGATGGGATTGCTTGGGCTAGCGAGCAGCGGGTTGTTGATGGAGTGATACTGATCCAGCAGATTGATGGAGCTCGATCCCACATAGCCCGCCTCCAATACCCACGAGGGTGCGAATTCATACTGGAGATTGACGTTGTACTGGCGAGTCAACGGCGTATGGAGAGCGGTATCGATGGTCGGAGTGTCCAGCGCGGAGTTGTTCGCGCCGAGCAAACACGACGGCTGGCATCCGGCGAAATCCACCCAGCGCGAAGCGAATGTGCCGAGCGGTGTGGAGGGATACGGATTCGCATTGGTGAAGGGAGCTGCGGCGCTGCCGCTGTAGTCCAGTGTGACGGCGTAAGGATAGCCCTGTTCCAAACCGTGTACGAACGTTCCGCCGCCGACGCGGTCATAGAACAATCCCACGCCGCCGCGAATGACAAGCTTCCCGTCTTTCTTCGGCTGGTACGCAAACCCGAAGCGCGGCGCGAAATTCGATAACGGAGGTCCGGACGTAACCGGCTGGCTGCGATTGGAAACTCCCACGCCGGCCGGGGGCGCGGGATAGTGATTTTCATAGTTGTTCGGAACCACATAGCCCACCAAACCGGCACCCGAGGTGGTGGGTCCGGTCGGCGGAACCGGAACGCTCTCCAGCAACGGAATCGAGATATTGGTCAGGTTGCCGTATTTATCGCTGTAGGTGCCGTCGTATTCCCAGCGAACGCCCACGTTGAACGTCAATTGCGAACTCACCTTCCAGTCGTCCTGCACGAAGGCGTCCTGGTTGTGTTCCACGTAGTTGTGCACGATGCCGTTGGGTCCGCTGCGCACGCAGTACAGGCACTCCAGGATGTTGGCGTCGGCGCCCGAGCCGATCAGCCAATCGGCGAAGGTTCCGTAGAACAGGAACCCGCGCTCCAGGCCCGCGAACGTGATGGGCCACTGCGCATATTGGAAGTCGTAGCCGGCGCGAATGGTATGGGTCCCGTGGGACCACGAAATCTGGTCGCCGTATTCCGTCTGATCGGTGGGGCTGTTGCTCGGATAGAGCGAACCATTCAAACTCGGGCCATTAAAAATGACGGTCACCGGCAGTTCGGTCATGGTCGGCACGATGGTGGCCTGCCCGATGGCCTGCGGGGTAGTCACGGTTGTGTCGCTGCCGTGCTGGCCGTTGCGCTGTCCCCCGGCATGCAGCTCGTTCACCAAACTGTTGCTCAACAGCGTCGTCAGTTTGAGCACTGCGTTGGTGTTGTTGTATTTCAGGGTCACCGGTGTTCCGGGAGGTCCGCCCGTGGCCAGCGGCTCAAATAGCGGATCGGCAGTCCAGAAGTAACGAACGGCTAACGTGTTCTTGCTGTTGATCACGTAATCGCCGTTGGCAATCAGTTGGTGCTCGGTGAACGTCGCGGGATCGCTGAACGTCACCGGGCCATAAACCCCGCTCGGATTGGTTGGAATATAGTATTGCCCGTTGGGAAGCTTAGCATTCAGCAGCGCCAACGATTGCGGGCTGATGTTGGAGCCATCGCAGGCGACCTGGTTAAATCCGAGGAAAGTATCGTAGGCACTGTTGCCCGGGTGATTCTGTGGACACAGCGCCGCGCCGAGATTGGCCGCCGTCCGATCCTCCGGCAACGGGAACAACAGAACGCTATCCGAACCGCCGGTCGAGACGCCGTTCTTCTGGCGCGTTTCCTGATAATCGACGAAGAAGAAGATCTTGTCTTTCTTGATCGGGCCGCCGATCGCGCCGCCCACTTGGTTCTGGTTCAGCACCTGCTTCACGCCGCCGCCGTCCAGGTTGTCGAAGAAGCTATTGGCGTCCAGATCGGTATTGCGGAAGAATTCCCAAACGTCACCGTGGAATGCATTGCTGCCCGAGCGCGTGACCACATTTACATTCGCCCCCGGATGCGCTCCGTAGCTGGCGTCGTACGTAGAGGTTTGAATCTTGAATTCCTGGATGGCGTCCGGATTCGGAATACCGATGCCGGTGTAAATGCCGCAATCCTTCGCCGATCCCGTATTGGCCGTGTTGACGATCGACACGCCGTCCATCTGGTAGTTGTTCTGGCTGGGATCGTTACCGTTCACCGCGATGTCCTGCGTGGCCTTGCCGATCTGCGTCGCGTCGTTCACGCTGGTGTTCGCGCCGGCCGCCATGGTCAAAAGCTGCGTGTAATTGCGGTTGCTCAACGGGAGACCGGTGACTTGCTGCGACGTCACCGTGGTGCCCAGCGTCGAACTCTGGGTCTGCAGCGCTTCAGCGGCGGCCTCCACCGTCACTTGCTCCGACGCCGCGCCCACTTCCAACGTGCGGTCCAGCCCTTCGGTTTCCGTGACGTTCAACTGCTCGGAGGCAACTTCGGATGTCTTGAAGCCGTTGGCTGAGAATGCAACCTTGTAATTTCCGGGCGGCAGCAAGGTGAACCTATAGGTGCCGTCCGTTCCAGTCGTGGTAGTGCGGGTCTGTCCGGTAGCGCTGTTGGTGATGGTGACCGTAGCGTTCGGAATCGCGGCGCCCGAAGGATCTGTTACCGTCCCTGCGAGAGCGGATGTTCCTGCGGACTGCGCCATCAAGGATGGCACGGCGACGGCTAACAACACTGCCAACAGAGCGACTGCGGCGAGCTGCCCACGGAGCAGCGGTTTGGATCTCATGTCCTCTCCTTCAACTACTTAGTTTTGAAGGACTTATTCTTCCGGTGCCAACCGGGCTAAATCCCACAACGAGGAGATGGGCGTTGCCGAAACGCAGTGACGCAGATTAGACTCTCGACGACCCCACCGACTCATTAATGGGATTGTATGCCAGATTGGTTCTATCACACGGCAAAACAGCGTCAAATTTGCATGCAGGGAGCTAGACGGTGGGGCGCTCTAATAAAGATGGGACTGAGGTGGAAAGACGGGCCGCGGTCAAAGCGAGCGCCGCGGCCCGATCTTCTTGAAGAAGACCACTTACGTCAGAACATGTACTTCAGGGCGAACTGGATAATGCGAGGATTGGTCGAGGTAGCGGTGATCACGCCAAATGTAGTCGACTCGCTTTGATCCACCCCGGGATTGGCGAATTGTGGGTGGTTTAGGATGTTGAAGAAATCGGCGCGGAACTGGAGGATGTGCTTCTCCGTGAGGTGAGTCGTCTTCATGAATGAGGTGTCCCAATTCACGTTGCCGGGTCCGAGGATGATGCCGAGCCCGCTACTCCCAAACAGAGTTGCGCAGGTAGGACACGCGGCTTGGGTCGTTTCTGTCACGCCGTCCGGCATAATGGCCGGCTGAGCGCAAAAGCCGGTCGTCGTATTAATGTAGCCGTTTAAACTGTTGGCACCGCCCAACCGCGATGTGATAC
>JASIGB010000532.1:0-2961 GCA_030045355.1 Bryobacteraceae bacterium | reverse complement strand
CAAGCCGAGGATGATCATTGGGATTTTTTCTCAATTTTGGCCCACGTGTCGCGCAAGGCCACGGTGCGGTTGAAGACAATCTGACCCGGTGTCGAATCGGGATCCACGGCGAAGTAACCGAGGCGTTCGAATTGATAGCGGCTGCCGGTAGGCGCGCCGCGCAAACTAGGTTCGACCTTCGCGCCGGTTACGATTTCGAGCGAGTTCGGATTGAGATTGGCGGTGAAGTCCTGCCCCTCTCTTACTGCATTGGGATCTTCGCGCGTGAAGAGCGTGTCGTAGAGGCGTACCTCGGCGTCAACAGCGTGCTCGGCTGAGACCCAATGGATGGTCGACTTCACTTTGCGGCCGTCGGGCGCGTTGCCGCCGCGCGTCGCCGGATCGTAGGTGCAGTGAATCTCAATCGGCTGGCCACTCGCATCCTTCACCACGCTGGTGCAGGTGACGAAGTAGCCGTAGCGTAGGCGCACTTCCCTGCCCGGCGAAAGGCGGAAATATTGCTTGGGCGGATTTTCGCGGAAGTCGTCCTGCTCGATGTAGAGCACGTGCGAAAACGGAACGGTGCGAGTGCCGGCCGCTTCGTCTTCGGGATTGTTCACCGCCTCCATCCGCTCCACTTGGTTTTCGGGATAATTGTCGATCACCAGTCGGAGCGGGCGCAGCACCGCCATGACGCGCGGCGCGCGTTTGTTCAAATCCTCGCGCACAAAATATTCGAGCAGCCCGAGCTCGGTGGTGCCATTGGTCTTCGACACACCCACGCGTTTGCAAAAGTTCCGGATGGCTTCCGGCGTGTAGCCGCGGCGGCGAAGCCCGGAAATGGTGGGCATGCGCGGATCGTCCCAACCGCGCACATGCTTGTTTTGCACCAGCGCCAGCAGCTTGCGCTTGCTCAGCAGCGTGTAGGTGAGGTTCAACCGGTCAAACTCGATTTGTTGAGGATGATAGATGCCGAGCTGTTCGACGTACCAATCGTAGAGCGGGCGATGGTCCTCGAATTCCAAGGTGCAGATCGAATGCGTGATACCTTCGATGGAATCCGACTCTCCGTGCGCGAAATCGTACATCGGATAAATGCACCACTGGTCGCCGGTGCGGTGATGCTCGGCGTGCAGGATGCGATACATGATCGGATCGCGCAGGTTCAGATTGGGCGAAGCCATGTCGATTTTGGCGCGCAGCGTGCGTGCGCCGTCGGGAAACTCGGCGGCCTTCATGCGGGAGAAGAGATCGAGATTTTCCTCGACGGACCGGTTGCGATAGGGGCTCTCCTGGCCGGCCTCGGTGAGCGTGCCGCGCTGCTGGCGGACCTGCTCGGGCGTTAGATCGTCGACGTACGCCTTGCCCGCTTTGATCAACTGCACCGCCCAATCGTAAAGCTGTTGGAAATAATCCGAAGCGTAGAACAAGCGGCCTTCCCAATCGCCGCCCAGCCATTTCACGTCTTCGATAATCGACTCGACGTATTCGGTTTCCTCTTTGGACGGATTGGTATCGTCAAACCGTAGATTGCATTTGCCGTGAAACTCCTCCGCGAACCCGAAATTGATGCTGATGGATTTGGCGTGCCCGATATGCAAGTAGCCGTTGGGTTCCGGCGGAAAGCGCGTGTGGACGCGGCCGCCATACTTATTGGTTTTCAGGTCGTCGAGGATGATTTCGCGGATAAAGTTGGAGGGGCCGGCGCCGGTCATGTTCTCGGGGGCGGTGACAACCTCGTTGGTTTGCGGATTGATGGTGTCTTTCATGGGTGCAGATTCCTGGGGTGCAGGTTCAATGACGGAGGAGTTCGATGGCGCGGCCGATGCGGTGCAGGCAGGTTTCGCGGCCCAGCACTTCGAGCGTTTCAAACAGCGGCGGCGCGTTCTTGCGGCCGCAAACGGCGACGCGAATGGGTTGGAACATTTGGCCGGCTTTGATCTTGAGCCGCTCGGCGCCGGCGCGCAAGGCGGTTTCCAGGCCCGCGTGGCTGAACTCGGCTGCGGCGAGGATTTCGCGCGCGGCTTCCAGCACCGCCAGCGCCAGTGCCTTGTCGCCCTTTTGCGGGATCAGTTCCGATGGATCGTAGGGCGCCAGTTCGTCGACGAAGAAGAAGTCGGCGACGGTGGCCACGTCGCGCAGCGTCTTGATGCGTTCGCGCAGCAGCGGAGCGATCTGCAGCATTTTCGCCGGATCGGCGCGCAAGCCCGCGGCGCAAGCAAACGGCAGCATCTTTTGAGCTAATTCCTCGACCGGCAGCGAGCGGATTAGCTCCGCATTGAGCCACAGCGCTTTGGGATCGATGGGATCTTCGTCGGTAAAATTCACGACGGCGTTGTGACGATGAATCCCCTCGAAAGAAAACGCCTCGATCAGCTCTTCGCGAGTCATTTGTTCGCGATTATCCTTGGGTGACCATCCCAGCAGACACAGGAAATTGATGTAGGCGTGCGGCAGGAATCCGGCGTCGCGATAGGTGAGCACGCTGACCACCGGCCCATGACGGCGCTTGGAAAGCTTCGAGCCATCGGGCGCGATCAGCAGCGGCAGGTGCGCAAAACGCGGCGCCTGCTCGCCAAGAGCTTCAAAAATCAGCACGTGCTTGAACGTATTCGTGAGATGGTCCTGGCCGCGGATGATGTTGCTGATACGCAGATCCACGTCGTCGGCGCAGGAGGCCATGTGATACGTGGGTACGCCGTTGGAGCGCAGCAGCGCGAAGTCTTCGATGTCGGCCGCGAGTTTGGATTGCTCGCCATAGACCGCGTCCTGAAACTCCACCGCGTGCGAGCCCTCGCGCGGCACGCGAAAACGCAGAACGAACGGCTCGCCCAAATCGGCGCGGCGCTGGCTCTCTTCGGCCGAAAGCTCGCGCATGCCGGGATTGAAGAGCAACGGCGGCGATTCTGGAATCGCGCCCGTCGCCGGGTCAAAGTGACCTGCGCCCATGGAGCCAGTCCCAGCGGGCGTGAAATCGCGGTA
>JASIGB010000531.1:0-4534 GCA_030045355.1 Bryobacteraceae bacterium | reverse complement strand
AAGTGGACGCCGATTTCATCAAAATGGCCGACGTGGATGCGGTGCGGCAGCAGTTCGGAAAGCGCGTGGTGGCTGCCACGGGCGTGATGAGCAACGCCGGACGCGTCTTGATCAACGGGAAGGAGCAGGACGTCTCGGTGATCGGCGTGGACGAATATTACCCGCAGGTCCGCAACATGGTGTTGCTATCGGGGCATTTCATCGATACGGGCGACGTACAAAGCCGCCAGCACGTAGCGATGCTCACCGAGAAGCTGGCGAATCGCGTTTATGGCGGCGTGCAAAACGCCGTGGGGCAGGTGTTGAAATTGTATGGCTTGCAGTTTACCGTAGTGGGAACATTCAGAGAGCGCACCACGACGTTCGGCGTTTCGGAGATCACCAACGAGACCGTGTTGATGCCCGTGACGGTGATGAAGCTCTTTGTTCCGGTGGAGCGCATCGACCCCATGTACGTGCAGGCGCGCGTGGCCAACGACGTGCGGCCCTTGACGGCCGACATCAAGCAGCTTATTGAAAGCCGCCACCGGCCCGGCGCGCAATACGACGTCGAAAACCTGAGCGCCATTCTGGACGCCGCGCAGCGCATCGCGCTGGTGATGACGATCGTGCTGATCCTGGTCTCCACCATTGCGCTGCTGATTTCCGGGATCGGCATCATGAATATCATGCTGGTCACCGTGACCGAGCGCACGCGCGAGATCGGACTGCGGATGGCGGTGGGCGCCTCGCGCCAGGCGGTGCTGGAGCAGTTCCTCACAGAGTCCATTGTCATCAGCATGGCCGGCGGCGGGATCGGCATTCTGCTGGGCATCTCGATTCCGCTGAGCGTGCGTTTTTTCACCGATGCCATCCGGGTGCCGATTTCCGTGGCCTCGGTGGTGGTGGCGTTCGTCGTTTCGGCCGCCGTCGGCGTGATCTTCGGGATGCTGCCGGCCAATCGCGCTTCGCGGCTCAACCCCACTGAAGCTTTGCGCTACGAGTGACGCGTCTTTTGGTGACGCTCGTTGGCGACACTGACGCGCCGCAGTCACGGGGGGCTGCGAAATGCGCCAAAAATTCGCTAAACTATTCGTCTTCGGTACCCGCTACGGCGTGTGGCTCGTATATCATAAGTAGGGTTTTCAAAGATTCCGTTCAATAAAACATCTCCTGGGAGGATTGTTTGAAGATACTTGCAGCTCTGAGTGTGTCGGTGGTTTTCGCGGCTGGTTGTGCACGCGCCCAGGATTCCCCGCAACCCCAGCAACCGCAGCAAACCCAGCCGTCATCGCCGGCTTCCTCGTCGTCCTCGTCCTCGTCGGCGCCCGCGGCTCCCTCCGAGCGGCGCTTTTCGGGCGGAGCGACGCTCGAGGTCTTCGGTTTCCATCAGATTGCCGGCCGGACGTTCTACAACTACACCACCACCGACTTGAACACGGAGTACCAGACCAGCAACGCTTCCGAGCGGCTCGGATACGGCCTAACGGCGCAGGCGCGGTTGAGGGGCCACTTCTATCTCAACGTCAGCGGAATCTTCCACCGCTTGGGCTACCAGGAGACGACCACGGTGTCCACCACCACGACGGAGGTTTTGAACGGCTCCACTTATCCTTCGGTTAGCACCACCAGCACGAGCGAGGACACGCGCTCCGACGCGCTCGATATTCCGGTTCTGCTTCGCTACTACGGCACGGGGAAGCACCCCGGAAGCCCGCGATGGTTTCTGGAGATCGGGGGCGAGTACCAGCTGCTGGAAGAGATCCGCACGTCCGTGTACGCCGTCGACTCATCCGGCATCATCACCGGCTACACCTACACTCCCGCCGTGCCGAAGCACAATGGTATTGAGGGTCCGGTAGTGGGCGCCGGCATTCAGTTCACCGACGAATTCGGAATTCACGTCACGCCGGAGATCCGCTATACGCGCTGGATGGACTCCAACTTCGAGAATCTGTCGACAGTCGGCAATCGTAATCAGATCGAGGCGGATCTCTCCATCACGTTCTAGCGCATCATTGTCCGGCGGATCACTGTCCGAACGCCCAGGCCACCATCAGGGGGAACTCCTCTCGCCAGAACGCGCCACCGTGCGACCCAGCGCGCTCATTCATGACGACATCCGCACCTGCATCGCGTAGCGCGGCCGCCCAGACCTTTGCGTTCTCGAGGAAGAACGGCTCCTGTGCGCCAGCGACAAGGTAGGTGCGCGGAAGCGGACTCGGCATAACGCCAGGTGGTTTGTAGCCGCCACCCGGCGAGGCACAGAAGACCGCACCGTACACGTGTGGATGCCGGAGCCCAAGAGCGAGGGCCAGCTCACCACCTGCCGAGGCGCCGAACACTGCGGTACGTTCGGGACGTAGCGCCACGCCAAACCGCGACTCTGTCCATTGGCGAACGTCCTCGACGAAGAACTTCTCGTGTGCCGCGAACCGCTCCGGCCCAAAGCCCGGTGAGTACTCATGGAGCCGCAGCGTCTCATCGGTCAGCCCATGTACCCCGACGATCATCGTGGACGGTGCGCCGGCCTTTTCGATCAACCGGCCCCACTTCGAGATTCGCTGCCCGTCCCCGGCGAAGACGATTGCTTCGGGTGCCTCCGATGGAACGTACACCGAGACTTGCCGTCCACCGTCGTACGCGAACGTCTCGCTGATGAACTCCCCCGCGACTCCGCCGGTGGGTTTGGCGGGCGCTCCGTCGGACCCACTTAGCTCGCGTGCTTGGTTCCGCATGGCCTCGGCTTCATTCGTAGAGCTGTGATCGAGCCGCGTGCGTGAGCAGGCGGTTCCGTAGTTAATGTGCCACTTCCACCGGCGGCGTTCCGTAGGTGTGGAAGGATTCGATGGTCTTCAAGCCCCACGCCTGGCCCTTCTTGCGCTCGGCCTCCGACCAGCGGATGGGCTTCCAATCCGGCGCCAGAATCAGGCGAGCGCCCGCGTTGGCGATCTCCACGCGATTGCCGCCGGGTTCGTAGACGTAGAGGAAAAACGTTTGCTGGATGGCGTGCTTGTGCGGGCCCGTTTCGATGTACACGCCATTTTCGAGGAAAATATCCGCCGCGCGCAGCACATCCTCGCGGCAATCCACGGCGTAGGTGACGTGATGGAAACGGCCCTTGGTGCCGGTATGATCGCGCGTGTAGGCGAAATCGTAGCTCTTATTGGTGCACGTCATCCACATCGCGGCTTCGGAACCATCGTCCAGCACGATCTGTTCGGTAAGGCGGAAGCCCAGGTACTTCTCGAAAAACCTGCGATTGGCTTCGATGTCGACGGCTAGCCCGTTCCAATGATCCAGACGCCGCACGTTGACGCCGCGGGCAGGGAAGCGCTGCGCCTGATTCTTCAGCGCGGGCTTCAGCTCGGGCGGCGGTTGATACCACTGGGTCTCGTAATACAGCTCGATGTTGTGGCCATCCGGGTCCTGGCAAACGAACGCGGGCCCGTGCGCCAGGTCGCCTTTGTTCCATCCGATGTCGAAGCCGGAGCCTTGGAGAGCCGCCACGCGCCGCTCCAGCGCCTGCGGGCTGCGCGCGCGATAGGCGACGTGGCCGAGGCCGGGCAGTTTGGACGCCGTCAGCTTCAGCGAATGCCGCTCGTAATCGTCCCAACCGCGCAGATACACCGAATCGCCTTCGCGGCCGCTCTCGGTCATGCCCATCACATCCACGAAGAAGCGCAGGCTTTCTTCGGGCTTGGGAGTCAACATCTCCAGGTGGCCCAGGTGGGCCAAATCCATGATTGGTTCTTCGGGACTGTGCCCGTTTACATTCATCGCTGTTTACCTTTTTTGAATTAAGTGCGGCTATTGGCCGGTTTCTTTTGCTTTGCCCGGTCCGCCGTCTTCGGCCGACCCGCTGAAAACTTTGCGCCCATCCGGCAGAATCACCTGCCGGGCGTTAGCCGTGCGATCGTCGTTCTTGGCGCGGAACCCTTCGATAGTCACCTGATCGCCCGGATTGAGCGAATGCCGCGTCCAACCCATGCGCGCCAGGGCGTTGGGCGCGCCGTTCTCGCATTGCCAGTGCGTCACGTTGCCTTGGGCGTCGGTGACGTCGATGTAAATCCACACGTGCGGATTGGTCCATTCCACCTTGGTGACCGTCCCTTTGAGCGTGATGGGCTGCTTCACATCGAATTCGGCCGCGAAGGAATGATGCGCGAAAACGGGCGCGGCGGCGGCGAGCAAGGCAGCACTCGCTAATAAAAATATGTTTCGCGTTTTCATTTCACCAGATGCTCCGTAATTTCCTTGTTGTTCTCTTCGCACGAATATTCCATCAGTTCCCATTTGGGTTTCAGCGTGAATACGCGCTGGTTGGTCCACGGGTGCGTGTAGGCTTTGGGATCGTCCACGGTGACCTCGTAGGCGATGTGCAGGGGATCGGTGCGGGTGAAGCGCTGGATCACGTGCAGTTGATCGCTGTGGGGATGTCCGATGGTGTCCAGGCGCGTCCGGTCGTTAAACCCGATGCTATCCACTACCAATGTGTCGCCCTCCCAATGCCCCACCGAGTTGCCCATCCAGGTAGGGTCGGGGTCTTTCGGAT
>JASIGB010000530.1:0-5591 GCA_030045355.1 Bryobacteraceae bacterium | reverse complement strand
GGTGGATCGGCGCCGTCTTGCTAGGCTGCGACCACTTTCGTGGAAGCTTTTTGATCGGTCTTGGGACGATTCTTGCTCCCCGGTGGGCGGCCGCGACGCTTGATCTGCGACATCCAAGCCGGGGGACGGCCACGGCGCCTGCCACGCCCGCGGGCGAGGCGCTCCAGAGTCATGATCGCTTCTTCGATCTGTTCACGTTCCAGCCGCAACTCGGCCAGCATTTTGTTAATGTCCATTCATCTCTCTCCCAAAAATTTAGCTACTCGGCGCGCGTTCCGTTCGGAAAAGCGAACAAGATCGCCTCAACTCATTGGATCTGCAATAAACTTTGTACCTCATTCTAACCCCATTTTCAAGCTTCTTGTTCGGTTTTCCGAACAAGTCGGCATGCAAAAGGTACTAAGCTCTTGAGGAAGAGGACTCCCGCACTGCGGTCGGACGCTTTTTCCAGGAAAAATAGAACGGGAGGCCAATGCAAATCAGCAGGAGCCCGAGGATCGATTCGCGGGGAGAACTCCGAAGCGTGGAGACGATTAAGCACGCGATGCCCAGAACAAAGGCGATAGGAACCACCGGGTAGCCAAGCGTCCGGTAGGGCCGTGGCATATCAGGACGCCGAAAACGCAGCACAATTACCGAGGCCGTAGCCATGCCGTAGAGGATGGCGCTGGCAAAAATCACGTAGGTATAGAGCTGGTCGTAGCGGCCGCTCAGCACCAGCAGGCAGGCCCAGGCGTTCAACACCAGGATGGAAACGCTGGGAGTCCGGTACACAGGGTGAATCCGTTCCACACCGCGGAAAAAGAGGCCGTCGCGCGCCATGGCGAAGGGTACTCGGGAGCCGGAAAGAATCGAGCCGTTGAGGGCCGCGAAAATCGAGATCATGGCCGCCAAACTCACTGCCGCCGCACCCGGCGCGCCCAGGATTTTGCGCATCGCTTCGGCTGCCACGCGGTCCGTGGACGCAACCGCGCCGGCGGGAAGCACAAAGAAATAAGCAAGATTGATAAGCAGATAAATCGCAATCACGGCCGTCGTCCCGAGAATCAAGGCCAGCGGGAGGTTGCGCTGCGGCCGGCGCACCTCTGAAGCGACCATAGTGACGTTGTTCCAGCCGTCGTAAGCCCACAAAGCTCCTACCAGCGCGGCAAAAAAACCGAGAACACCGCCTGGCGCCGGGGTGGAGGAGTGAAAATTGGCAGTGTTCCCGAGCCCGGAGCCCAACCCGATCACGATAATGGCTCCAATCAGACCCACTTTCAGCAGGGTGGTAGCCACTTGCACGTTCCCGCCCACGCGGACACCGAGATAATTGATCAAGGCCAGGACCGCGATCACCCCGATCGCGAGCAACTGCCCGTAGCGGATGGGAAGCGGCAATCCGCCTTCGCCGAGCGGCACCGGCGCCACAACCCATACTTTTCCTAGTTCCGGCCGGAAATTGGCGAGATAGATATAAAAACCCGTGGCCAGCGTCGCAATGGAACCGCTTTTGGCCACCCACATCTGGGTCCAGCCATACAGGAAACCCCACATCGGCCCGTAGGCTTCCCGCAGGTAGACGTATTCGCCTCCGGCCTCCGGCATCGCGGCGGCCAGTTCGGCGTAGCTTAAGGCGCCGAAGAGAGTGAGAAGGCCGCCCGCGATCCACACAGCAAAGACCTTGAAGGGCGTTCCCACCTGGCTCGCCATGGTGCTGGGAACCAGGAAAATGCCACTGCCGATCACCGTTCCGACCACCACCGCCGCGGCGCTCCAGACGCCCAGCGCGCGTCTCAGGCCGTGCCTGTCGCGTTGCTCCGCTTCGTTCACTCCTTCAAGAATAGCGACATCACGCAGCCTGTCAAAAATGTTGCGGCCGTTCCGATGACCACATACCAGGTGAAGGCGACGTGCGTTGCCGCGCTAACGTAGATCATCAGCAGGAGCCCGGCGACCATGGCGATCATCGCCGAAGTTTGCTTGACCCGCCGCGTGAGCAGGCCGAGCAGGAAGACGCCGAGCAAGGAACCGTAGAGAACCGACGCGATGGAAAGGCCGGCTTCGAGGACTGAACTGACATGTCTGGCCACCAGTCCCACCAGGAACAGAATCACTCCCCATCCGACCGTCGCCCAGCGCGCGATGCCGAGGAAGTGCGCCTCCGAACTCGCCGGATCGCGTCGCAGAGCAAGTGGGCGGTAGAAATCCATGACGCTGGTGGAGGCGAGAGCGTTCAGCGCGGCGCTCAGGTTCGACATCCCGGCGGCCAGAATCGCGGCCATCACCAGGCCTGCCGCGCCTGCGGGCAAGCTGTTCCAGACGAACTTGGGGTAAATAGAATCGGGCGGCTGCGGTGCGGGCGACCGGGTATCCGAATAGTGGACGAACAGAAGCACGCCGATGAAAAGGAACAGCGCGAATTGAAAAAGGATCACCAGCCAGCTTGAGAGAAGTGCCGCGCGGCTCTGCCGTTCGTTCCGGGCGGCGAGCAATCGCTGGACCAGCAACTGTTCGGTTCCGTGACTGGCGGTAGTCAAAAAGCAGCCCCCGATGATTCCCGCCCAAAAGCTGTAGCTGCGCGCGAAGAAGGCCGTGGTCATCGAAAACCGGAAATCGAACATCTGGAATTTGCGCGCCGCGCCGGCGAGCGCAGCCACGTGCGCCCAACCGCCGGGGATCTGGTGCAGAATCACCCAAAAACTCAGGAGCGCTCCGGCGACGTAGAGGAACATTTGCACGGCGTCGGTCCAGATGACCGCCGTCATGCCGCCTTCGAAGGTATAGAACAAGGTCAGGCACACGATGGCGAGAATGGACACCACTTCGCCGGTGCCGAGGACGATGGAGATGACGATCGACAGCGCGAACACTCGTACGCCTTCGGCCAAAGCGCGCAGCAGCAGAAATGTTCCAGCGGTCAGGCGGCGGATGCGCTCGCCAAAGCGGCGGCGCATGAGTTCGTAAGCCGTGAACATTTCACCGCGAAAATAGTGCGGCAGGAACAACACGCAAATGACGATGCGAGCCAGCAGATACCCGAGCACAAGTTGGAGAAATTCGAAGTTGCCGGCGAACGAAAGCGCGGGCGTTCCGATGACGGTCAGCGTGCTGGTCTCCGCCGAAACGATGGAAAGCGCGATGGCCCACCAGGGCGCGCTGCGCCCGCCGAGGAAATAGTCCTTGAGATTGCGTTGCGATTTGCGAAAGTGCGCTCCGAACCAGGTGATGGCGATCAGGTACGCCGCGATCGTCACCAGATCGACAACATGCATGAGAAAGCGGATGATACCACGTAAAACGCACACGGCATCGGAATTGCGTTGTTGCCGCCAGGAGACCGATACATGAAACAAATCATCGCAGCGAGTTTGATTGTATTGACTTTACTTGGCGTGGCTTTCGCGGGCTCAATTCCCGCGGGCGAAGTGGTGAGCGTGCGGCTGGACCACACGATTTCGTCAGACAAGTCGAAACCGGGCGACACCTGGACCGGGACCGTTCACAAGAGGCTGGTGGTGGACGGCAGAACGTTCGCGCAGCGCGGAGACAAGGCACGTGGAATCGTCGTGAATGCGGAATCTGGGGGGCGGTTATCGGGCAAGGCACTGCTCGAACTCGAGCTTCGGTCCGTGAATGGAATGCCCGTGCGGAGTGAGATCGTGGGTAGCGAGAGCAAAGGTCACGGCGAACGGAACGCGAAGTCCATCGGAATCGGGACGGCCGCTGGCGCCATCATCGGAGCTTTGGCCGGCGGCGGCAGAGGAGCGGCCATCGGCGCGGGCGCGGGTGCGGCGGTGGGAACGGGAACAGCGGCGGCTACGGGCAAAAAGGAAGTCCGTTTCCCGGCTGAGACGGTTCTCGAATTTACGGTCCGCTAAAGCTGGGCGCTAGGCTCTTGCATGGTCATGCAATGCAGCGTGCCTAAGCCGAGAACTAGATCGCCGCAATAGATGCCGATGACCTCGCGCGACGGGAACAGTTCGGCGAGCGTCGCGAGCGCGATTCGATCGTTCGGATCGTTGAACACCGGCGCCAGCACCAGGCCGTTGGCGATGTAGAAGTTCGCATAGCTGGCCGGCAGCCGCTGGCCATCGAAATAAACGGGCGACGGCATCGGCAGCGTGACCACGTTGAGCGGGGTGCGGCGCAATAGTTCCAGATTCTCGCGCAGCGGTTCGTAGTTGATCTCCTTCGGATCATCCTCTGTTGCGATTACAACTGTTTCGCGGTTGACGAAGCGCGCCAGATCGTCGATGTGGCCGTGCGTGTCGTCGCCCGCGATGCCGTGCTTCAGCCAGATGGTTTGCTCGATGCCGAGATACTGGGCGAAATAGCGCTCCAGAGCCGCGCGGCCAAGGCCGGGATTGCGCACCTGGATGGATTCGCTGAGCAGGCACTCCTCAGTAGTGAGCAACAGGCCCGCGCCGTTGACATCGATGCTGCCGCCCTCCAGCACGATCCCGGGCGAAAACATTTCGAGCTTGTCGCGTTTGGCGGCGCGGGCGGGGATGCGGTTGTCCTCGCGCCAATTGTCATATTTGGCCCAGCCGTTGAAGAGCCAATTGGTAATGGCGATTTCGCCCGTGCGATTGCGCACGAAAAGGGGGCAATAATCGCGCGTCCAGCTTCGATTGGTGGGCCAGCGCAGGAATTCGACCGCGCTACTGTCGACGTCGCACTTGGCGAGCACGCGCCGCGCGCGTTTCTCGATCGCGGCATCTTCCACCAGGATGCGGACGCGCTCTACGCGGGCGAGCTTCCTCACGATATCGCCGTAAATCCAGGGAATGGGCGCGAATTTACCCGGCCAATCCGAGCGCTCGTGCGGCCAGGCGAGCCATGTGGCGGCGTGCGGCTCCCATTCGGCGGGCATCCGCCAAGTGACGCGGGCCACGTTAGTCGATCCACCGCTTCAGGATGGGCGCGTAGGCATCGATGCGGCGGTCGCGCAGGAATGGCCAGCCGCGGCGAACTTCTTCCATGCGATGCGGATCGCACTCGACGACCAAGATCTCCTCATTCGAATTCGACGCTTCGGCAATGACCTGCCCGAAAGGGTCGGAGACGAACGAATTGCCCCAGAATTCAAGGCCGTGATCCGGGGGGCCTTCGAATCCCACGCGATTCACCGCCGCGACATAAACGCCGTTGGCGATGGCGTGCGCGCGCTGGATGGTCCGCCAGGCATCGAGCTGCGCCGCGCCGTATTGCGCCTTCTCCGACGGATGCCAGCCGATGGCAGTGGGATAGAAAAGAATGTTTGCGCCCGAGATAGCCGAAAGTCGGGCAGCTTCGGGATACCACTGATCCCAGCAAACCAGCACGCCGAGGCGCCCGAAGCGTGTATCGAAGTTGACGAAGCCGAGATCGCCGGGAGTGAAGTAAAACTTTTCGAAATACAATGGATCGTCGGGGATATGCATCTTGCGATAGATCCCCTCGATTTCCCCGTCGCATCCAATGACGGCCGCGGTGTTGTGATAGAGGCCGGCGCTGCGGCGTTCGAACAGAGACGCGATGATGACGATGCCGAGCTCGCGCGCGATTTTGCCGAGAGCTTCGGTGCTCGGCCCTGGGATCGGTTCGGCGAGCGCAAATAATTCGGCGTT
>JASIGB010000529.1:0-5641 GCA_030045355.1 Bryobacteraceae bacterium | reverse complement strand
TTGCCCCGCGTTCCCGTAGTAGTCGAGATCCACTCCCGGATACAACTGCGCCACCCGCACTCGGCCGTAGTTGGGAATCGCATGCCGCCATTGCGATGGATCGTTGCCAAAATACAGATTGGTCTTGGACGGGAGCACTTGCTCGCCTTCAACGCGGGCGGCGCGATTGGCGCCCTCAAACTTCAGCCGAACATCCTTGTGTCCGCTCCGCAGATCGGCCTGATCCGGCGTGAATTCGAAACGAAAACTCGCGCCGCGGGCGATGAACTTCGCGCCGGTATCAGGGTTCGTGGCGGCAGGCTCGAAACGCAGCGGTGAGTCGGCGAGGATCCGGACGGGATTGCTGTCGGCGGCCGCGAGTGGCACGCAAACCGTAAGAGCGAAGACAGGAAAATAGTGTTTTAATTGCATGACGAGACGAATGACGCTATCGACGTATCGTGGATCGAACAGGTTAACGAAAAAATGTAGCACGGCGCGCTTGTGCGCGTCTTGCCGTTACCACGCCCGTTACAAAAGTTCACACTGCCTGAAGACACTGACAATGAGTTTATCGTAACGCGGCGATTCCGCATAACGTCAGCTAACTAAATGATTTCCACCAGAGTTTTGCAAATCGGCGTCGCGGGTACGGCGTGCGCCGTGATGCTATTCGCTTCCGATTTCTGGAAGACGAAGGACTCGTCGCAATGGGATAGCGACGAGGTCAACAAGATGCTCAGCGATTCTCCCTGGGCGAAAGCGAAGACAGTGCAGCCGGAAGGGCAACAGCAGAGGCGCGGATTCGGACGGCGAGGAGGGTTTGGATTCCCCGGCGGCGGCTATCCAGGCGGTGGGTACCCCGGCGGCGGCTATCCAGGCGGTGGGTACCCCGGCGGCGGTTATCCGGGCGGCGGCTATCCGGGCGGAGGCGGCGGCTACCCGAATGGCGGTGGTGGCGGGTATCCCAATGGGGGCGGCGGCAACAATGGCGATCCGTCGCTCAACGAGCCGATGAATCTGACCATTCGTTGGGAAAGCGCCGCGCCCGTCCAACAAGCGCTCATGCACCAAGGCGCGTCGGCGGCCGATGAGTTCAAAGCCAGCTCCGACGCGAGCCAGAAATATTACGTGATCGAAGTGCTCGGTCTGCGCCTACCGGCTCGAAGCCAGTCCAACCGCGGCGGCGTGGTGGATGCCGACGATCCCAATGCCGGCAACGGGAATGGAAACGACAGCCAGAACAGCCGAAACGCCGATCGGCAAAACGACGCTTTGCGGTCCCAACTGCTGGATGCCGCGCAGCTTGCGCCCAAAGGCAAAGCTTCCATTTACGCGCAGGACGTGCAGATCGTCGGTCCCGGCGGCATCGATGGCGTGCGCTTCCTGTTCCCGCGCACCAATCCGATCGCCGGCAATGACAAGGAAGTCGATTTCATTCTCAATGTGCGCCGCATCAAGGTGGAAGAGAAGTTCAAGCTGAGCGACATGCAGTACGAAGGCAAGCTCGCGATTTAGCCTATTCGTCTCTGAGCACCGCGATCGGATCTACTTGCGCGGCGCGCCGCGCGGGAACCAGCGCCGCGAGTATGGCCACGGCCAGCAGGATTGGAGCGATCGCTCCATACAGCGCCGGGCCGACACGCTCGCTCAACGGATACGACGCGGCCAGCATTCGTCCGGCGCCCGCGCTGAGCGCCAGGCCGATGAGTAGGCCGAAGATCACCGGCAGCACGCCTTGCCACAGCACCATCTTCACCACATCGGCGCCTTCCGCTCCCACCGCCATGCGGATTCCGATTTCGCGCCTGCGCCGGCTCACGGTGTAAGAGATCAAAGCATAAAGCCCGGCCAGTGCGATGGCGACGCCCATGCATCCCATCCCGCCGACGATTTCCACCGTCACCTGGGCGAGGCTGGTGGCGCGGGCGTAATAATGCTCCTCCATCGTGTGAACGTCGTAGATCGGCATGTTCGGATCCAGACGGTGGACGGCCGCACGCAAGGGTGCAAGCAGGCTGGCCGATTCTCCCTCCGATTGCGCCATCAGGTACATCCGAGGCGAAGGGCGCTGGCGGTAGGCGAAATACACAAAGTCGGTCGGCTGCTCACCGATGTGAAGGTAGCGGCTGTCGCGAGCGACACCCACGATCTGGACCCATCCTGCGTTATCGTTCCCCAACCAGAAGCGCTTGCCCAAGGGATCCTGCCCGGGCCAATAGTGCTCGGCGAGCGTCTGGTTCACCACCGCCACGCGCGGAGCTTCGGCCGTATCGGTGGCGAGAAATCCCCGGCCGCGAAGAATCGAGATATCCAGTGTCTCGAAGTAATGTTCATCGGTGTTGCAGGAATACACCATGGCGCTCGATTGGCCCGCGCGAAAGTGGTGGCCTTCCGGCACAATGAACGATACGTCGGGCGACCAGACGGGAGTAACGGAGGTGAGCGTGGCCGATTCCACGCCCGCAGTGCCGCGCGCCTCGCGTTCCAGGCGCTCGAAGAAATTCTCGGCTTGCGCTGGGCTGTAGCCCGCCAGACGGGGATCGAAGCGCAGGATCAAAATGTGGCTGGTCCGGAAGCCCATGCGCTCGCTCAACTCGTGTTCGAACATCCGGTACGCAAAGGCGGCGAGGGTCACCAGGACCAGCGAAACGGCCACCTGCGTCGCAACCAGCAGATGGCGTCCCCACATGCGCGCTCCGGATTGGGATCCTCCGCCGCTGGTCTTGAGCGCGGTCGCCAGATTGGTACGCGTCGTTTCGAGTGCCGGCACCAATCCAAACAGCACCGCGCTGAGGATCGCGACGGCCAGGCTGAAGGCGAGTACGCGTTCGTCGATTTCCACCCGCGGCACGAAATCGGTATCGCTCGGGTACTGGACCTGGCGCAGCAGCGCGATGGCCGCGTTCGCCACCGGCAAACCGAGGATGCCGCCGGCGCCGGCGATCAGCAGAGCCTCGGTGAGCAATTGACGGATCAGGCGCGTGCGTCCTGCTCCAATCGACATGCGCAGGGCGATTTCGCGCGCCCGCAAGGGCGCCCGGCTGGTGAGTAGTCCGGCGACGTTGGCGCAGGCGATGATCAGCACTCCCGCGGCCAGCAGCGTCAGGATCGCCACCAGGCCCGCATTCACGGGATTTTCCATTACATCGGTCTGGAACTGCGTGCGGACTTTCAAGCCTTGATTTGCGTTGGTGTCCGGGTACGCACGGCTCAGATCGTTGGCGATTCCGTTAAGCTCCGCCTGCGCGTGCGCGAGCGATACACCGGGTTTCAAGCGGCCCTTGACGCGCAGAGTCCAATCGTCGCGGGCTTCGATCATTCGAGAATCGCCAGTGAGCCGCGGCCACATCATCAGCGGAACATAGAACGCCGGCCGGCGATACTTGTCGGGACCGGAGAAGTTCTCGGGTGCGACGCCAATCACGCTGAAGTCGACGCCGCCGATTTTCACATGGCGACCGACGATCGCGGGATCGGAGCCGAGCGCCTCCCAGAATCCGTGGCTCAGGACGACCACCGCATCGCGCCCGGAAACGCGGTCCTCATCGGCCCGGAACGTGCGCCCCCATTGCGGCGCCACGCCTAACACATCGAAAAAATTTCCGCTGACCGCCATGCCGGAGGCTATTTGAGGATTCGTTCCGCTTCGAGCCGCGAATCCGGCGGTGACCGCGGCGAACGCGAGCACTCCGCGAAAGCTGGTGCTGCGATCCCGAATGTCGACGTAGTTGGGAAAAGACGTTAAGCTCCAACGGAAATCGCCGCCCGCGAAGTTCGAGCCGATATTCACCAGCTCATTCGGGTGCGATACCGGCAGCGGACGCAGCAGCATGGCGTCCGCCGCGCTGAACATGGCGGTGTTCGCGCCGGTGCCGAGTGCGAGCGAGATCACCGCCACCGCTGTGAATCCCGGGTTCTTGACGAACATCCGGCCGCCGTGGCGCAGGTCCTGGAGAAATGATTCCAGCCATGCCAGTACGTTGGCTTCGCGCGCCCGTTCCCGGACGAGCGGACGGTTGCCGAAGCGGCGCGCAGCGTCCGCGCTTGCATGTTCGGCGGACATTCCCGCGCGCATGTTGTCCCGTGTCCTGGCGTCGAGGTGAAACTGAAGCTCTTCGTCCAATTCGCGGTCAAGGGCGCGCCTGCGAAACAGATTCGAGAATCGGGTCAACCAGGGCATGAGCCTTCACTCGGAGAACTGGAGCACGCGCGCCACCGCGCCGGTGAGCGCCGTCCAATTCTTCTCCTCCTCGGTAAGTTGCCTCCTTCCAGCGGCCGTGATGGCGTAGTAGCGCGCGCGGCGATTGTTCTCCGATGCTCCCCATTCCGCCTTCAACCATCCGGCTTGCGTCATCCGGTGCAGGGCGGGGTACAGCGAGCCTTCCTCGATCCGCAGCGCCTCGCCCGAAACCTGCTGGACGTGCAGCGTGATCCCGTAGCCGTGCATGCGCCCGCGCGATGCCAGCGTCTTGAGCACCAGCA
This sequence comes from Bryobacteraceae bacterium, assembly GCA_030045355.1. GTDB lineage: Bacteria > Acidobacteriota > Terriglobia > Bryobacterales > Bryobacteraceae > Palsa-89. The sequence goes on along the minus strand of JASIGB010000529.1, from coordinate 1,177 downwards.
GATCGAGCGTTCCTTGCAGACGATCGTTGGTATGTTTGGGCATGCCGCTTCTATAGCCAGCTATAGGAGCATTCTGCGCGAGAATCGGGCCTTTGTCAAGCGCCGTGTGGAGTTGCTCCCCCCAAGGCCCAAGGCAGCGCATTTGCGCTGGGCAGGCCATATGAGACACCATATTGGCTAACGCTCCCGATTCGGCTCTAACCGCCCCAAGCCTGGACTCTATGCCTGATCAAACGGACAATGGCCGCCGCAGGCCGCCGCGCAAACCCTCGCAACCCAGCCTGTTGCCGCTGCTGAAGCCTTACGGGTTCTCGGTCGCGATCCTGGTCCTTCTTACCATCATCGGAAACGCCTTGAACCTGGTGGTTCCTGAAATCATTTCGCACGCCATCGATGCCTACACCCGGCGCCAATTTGTGCTCCACACCGTGGTCATGCAATTCGTGCTGGTCGGATGCGGGGTGTTTCTCCTGGCCTACGCGCAGGCCGGATTTCAAACCTGGACCGCCGAACGGGTGGCCAAAGGCCTGCGAACGGGCTTGGCCGCCAAGATATCCACGCAATCCTTCGCCTGGGTGGAGCAAGTGACGCCCGCCAAGCTGCTCACCAATTTGACCTCCGACGTGGATGCGATCAAGATGTTCGTCTCGCTGGCGATCGCCTCCATCATCTCCTCCGTGCTGTTGATCGCGGGCGCCAGCGTCCTGCTGCTGAGCATCAACTGGCGCTTGGCGCTCGCCATTCTGGGCGTGGTTCCTTTCATCGGCATCACGTTTCAAATGGTTCTGCGCAAGGTCCGCGCGCTGTTCCGCAAAGGGCAGGAGGCCATCGATTGGCTGAATCGCGTGATCAACGAAAGCATTATGGGCGCCGCGCTGATCCGCCTGCTGAACACGCAGCAGATTGAAGCGCAGAAGTTCCTGGCCGCGAACACCGAAGCGCGCGACATCAGCCTCAACATCCTGCGCCTGTTCGCCAGCCTGATCCCGGTCATCACGCTCGCCACCAACATCGCGACCGTAATCATCGTGCAACTGGGCGGCTACTACACGATGGTGGGAAGCATGAGCCTGGGCCAATTCACCGCCTTCTATTCGTACCTGGCGATCCTGATCTTCCCCATTATCCTGATTGGCTTCATGAGCAACATCATCGCGCAGGCTTCGGCGTCTTACGC
>JASIGB010000528.1:0-4385 GCA_030045355.1 Bryobacteraceae bacterium | reverse complement strand
TCGAGTATTGGAAAGCGCTGACCGCCGACCGCGTGGCCTACGCGCCGTCGCAGGAGGTGGGCAGCCAGTATCCCCAAATCCCCGCTGGGAATTTCGGCGAATCGGTTCAGGTAGTGCTGCCGGACGGCGCCGTCTTGAGCGGGGCCCGCGCCGTATTCACCACCTTGACCTACGCTCCGGGCTGCGGGGCGGGGCTGTGGGCTTATGAGCGCATGCCTGGCGTCGCGCCCGTGACCGAAGCCGCCTATCGATTCATCGCCGCCCATCGGACGCTCTTCTATCACCTCACTCGCTTCACCTTTGGCAAGCGCGTTCGCCCGTGGAGTTTCGCGCGCACCGAATGGTTGTTCCTGCGGCTGCTGGCCGGAATTTATGCGATCGCGTTCGGGTCGCTCGCGATACAGATTACCGGGTTGATCGGCGTGCACGGGATTTTGCCTGCCGGCGGATACCTGGCGAACGTTTCCCGTGTACTCGGCACGCGCGGCTATTGGGTGATGCCCACTGTCTTCTGGATCGCGCATGGCGACGCGGTTCTCCAAGGCGTGTGCTGGGCGGGCGTGGCCATCTCGCTCGTGCTGATCTCCGGCTTTCTAAAAGGCCACTGGGAGCGGGCACTGCTCGCGTGCCTATACCTGCTGTATCTTTCGCTCGACACGGCGGGGCAGGATTTTCTCGCGTTCCAATGGGACTCGCTGCTGCTCGAAACCGGCTTCCTCGCCATTTTTCTGGGCAACTCGAAGGTCGTCGTGCTGCTGTTCCGCTGGCTGCTCTTCCGCCTGATGTTTCTCTCGGGCTACGTGAAGCTCGCAAGCCACGATCCCACTTGGCGCGGCCTCACCGCGCTCGCCTATCACTACATGACGCAGCCGCTTCCGAATCGCGTGGCCTGGTACATGTATCAGTTGCCGTTCGATGCCCAGCGCTTCTCCACGGCCGCGACTTTGTGCATCGAACTCGCCATGCCGTTCCTGTTCTTCGCCCCACGCTTGTGGCGCAACGTGGGAGCGGCGGCCGTGCTGTTTTTGCAGACCCTGATTTTCGTCACCGGCAACTACACCTTTTTCAATCTGCTCACCATGTCGATGTGCGTTCTTCTGTTCGAGGATGGCGCGTTTTCTTGGCTGCGCTTGCGGGCGCGCGCCGCGCGGACCGGCACGGTTGCCGTTTGGGCCGTGGCCGTAGTGATCCTCGCGATCAGTGTTTCCGAGCTCGACGAGACATTTTTCGACGCGACGCCTGAGCCCATGAATGCGCTGGTGCGCCTTTCCGCGCCGTATTCCATCGCCAACACCTACGGCCTGTTCGCGTCCATGACCGTCACCAGGGCTGAGATTATCGTCGAGGGATCGAACGACGGCGTGACGTGGCTCCCCTACGAGTTTCGCTACAAGCCGGGCGATCTGATGCAGGCCCCGCGGCAAGTGGCGCCCTATCAGCCGCGCCTGGATTGGCAGATGTGGTTCGCGGCGCTCTCCGATTATCGCGCCACGCCCTGGTTCACCAATTTCATGGTGCGGTTGTTGCAGGGCTCGCCCGAGGTTTTGGCGCTGCTCGCGAAAAATCCGTTCCCCAGCGCGCCGCCGAAATACGTGCGTGCGGAATTATTCGACTATACATTCACCGATTTTTCCGCGCGGCGCGCGACGGGGAACTGGTGGTCACGCCGTCCGATGGGGTTGTATTTCCCGCGGATTTCGCTGGAAGATCTGCGTCTACGGCCGGAATGAGCGGTCCAAGCCGAACCGGTCAACGTTTTGCCGCGATCATCGCCACCTCGGTCTCAAGGCAGTGCTCTCTCCCATGGATCCAGATTTCGATGACGGCATCCGCAATCTTGAAATTGTTCGGCGGAGGAATACCTACTTCACAAAGGTATTCGATTGCCACCTTTTCAGTCTTGCGTCCAAACATCCATAACACTGCTCTTTCCACAGCATTCCCTCGCTTTACAGTCACCGACGTGGGGACACTGGTAAACGGAGTATCAATGACAAAGTGATAGGTTACCTCGACGTTCTTTTCACCCTGAATCGGCGCGGAGGTTTTCGCGTTTTCGACGGCGACTGGAGCGAGCAGGGGATGCCCGGAGAGCAGGGTTACGGCGCCAGATTTTACGGTAAGGCGCACATCGCCCTGAATCCGCGCTGTTTCAGCGAGCGGGGGATAGCGAACACTGGCAATTTTTGAAGTCAAGGCGTCTTCGGGTGTTTGCGCATCCGCCACCCCGAAAAGAACCAACGCAACTGCTAAGACCCCTGGAAATCCCACGACACCCACCGTTATGTTCTCAATTGTATTCGATACGCATATAAAGCCGTGAGCCTTTTTGAGAGTCCGATGGCTCTTACTAGAGCCATTGGGCATGTGATTCGCGATGTCCCGCAGCGGCGGCCGCCGATTGGAATCTAGGATGCCAGGATTACGCGTTCACAGGGCCATGGGAGGACGCGCGGTTAAATCACCAAAAACCCGGTCTCCACCCGGTCATCGGCAATGCGGTTCCACATCACCCGCGCTTTTCCTCCGGCGATGGCGTGCTCAAACGCGACCACTTGGCCGGTGTGCAGCAGTGCATAGGCATGCACGGCGCGGAATCCGCTTTTGCTGTAGTCCACCAGGCGCCCGACGATCTCCTGCGGCGAGGGATCGTCGAACGAAAGCTTCAGAGGCCCTTGGCCGCGGTAACGGCGTTCGGAGCGGCGATCGGCGGCTGACATTTCCATTTCAGCGGGACAATTCCAGCGCGCTTATGACGCGTAGGACTGCCGCACAGCCTCCCTTCCGTATAGTTTCAATTTCCGGCTCAGCGTCCGCCGCGAAATTCCCAGTAGCTCCGCGGCTTTCTGTTGGTGCCCGTTGGTTTGCGCCAGCACGCGCAGGATGGTGCTCTTTTCCATGCCGTCCAGGTTTTCCGAATTCGCGGGCGCGGCCGTGGACGAACTCGCGGACGCGGGAGGCGGTGCGGGAACAGTCAGTACATTTGCGCCCGGGGCGGGCGGGCGCGGCGGCGCGAGCAGCAGATCCCCAGCGCCGATCTCGGCGGCGCGCGCCAGCACAGCAGCCTTGGTCACCACGTTGCGCAGCTCGCGCACGTTCCCCGGCCACGAATGCTCTTCCAGCACTTGCAGCGCTTCACCCGAAAAGCTCAGCCGCGGATTGGACTGCTCGAGGAAGTGCTCGGCCAGCGGAACGATGTCCTCCACGCGCTCGCGCAGCGGCGGCACGCGCAGACAAATCTGCCCCAACCGATGATATAAGTCGCCGCGGAAGCTCCCCGTTGCCACCATGTTCTCGAGGTCCTGATTCGTGGCCGCCACGATGCGCACGTCCACGGTCACTTTCCGTGTCCCACCCAGCCGGTAATATGCGACGCCATCCAACACGCGCAGCAGCTTTACTTGCATGCGAGGCTCCAATTCGCCAACCTCGTCTAAAAACAGCGTTCCGTGATTCGCCAGCTCGAACAAGCCGGGCTTGGATGAGTCGGCGCCGCTGAACGCGCCCTTCTCGTAGCCGAACAGCTCGCTTTCCACCAGATGCTCCGGCAGCGCCGCGCAACTTACGTCCACCCAAGGCTTTGCACAGCGCAGCGAATAATGGTGCACCGCGCGCGCGATGAGCTCTTTCCCCGACCCGCTTTCGCCCGTAATCAGAACGGCTGCATTACTTTGCGCGATCCGTTCGGCCAGTTCGATGAGCTGCCGCATGGCGGGGCTCGCTATGACGGCCTGCATTCCTAGGAACGTCTTAGCCTGTGGGGATAGAGGCACTCCTTGGCAATTCGGCCATTTTGGCCTCGCCGAGTATAGTACTTCGGTTCCGCATCACATCGGAGGAATCGCTCATTCAATCCCCGCAAAGGACCGTGACTGCGCGGACAGAATGTCTCAATTGTCTCGTCCCACCAAGCCAATTTGGCTCAATCCTCCTAACGCTGCGCTCCCCGGGAGCCGATCTATCAGTTGGATAGCTTCGATCGGGGATGGCAGCGCATCTGCAACCCTACCGGCACGCATGCCCTTTTTCAGAAGGACACCGGGCCCGACCCTGATCCACCGTGTGGCGGTTGACCGCAGATTGGGGACAAACACAGATTCGATGTCCTTATTCGCCAAGCTTTATGTCGCAGCCATCGTAGCGATCGGCGCCGCGGTTGCGGTGGTCGAGCTGGCGCATTGGCAATCCGTGGACCTGGTTCGCTTTGCGTGTTATCTGGCGCTGGCGATCTTTGCGTCCCGCCTGAAGGTATCCCTGCCCGGCATCAGCGGGGCGTTATCGGTGCTGTTCATTTTTATCCTGTTCGCGATTGTGGAGCTGTCGCTTCCCGAAGCGCTGTTCATCGCCTGCGCGGCCATTTTGACGCAGTGTATATGGAATTACCG
>JASIGB010000527.1:0-11072 GCA_030045355.1 Bryobacteraceae bacterium | reverse complement strand
TCGATGGACTTGGCGGCTGTATTAAACGCGCTGGCGGTTTGATCGGAAGACGGAGACGAATCGGTGCTTTGGCTGCCCGTCGATCGCGTGGAGTCATGGGCTGTGAGAGCGCCTTCCCGCAGTTGAGCTGAACTCCCGGAGTTTTGCGTGGCGGTCGATGACGAGCTGGTCGTTGTGGTCGGAATCTGGGTGAGACGCGTGTCGAAGAACGTCACGGCCACCGTATGACGCTTCTTAACGTAGTAGCCCTCTGTGAAGAAGTCCAGGTAGGGATCCTTTTTCGAGAAGTCCCCGGAAAAAGCGCCGCCAAAGTAGGCATAAGCCTCGAATCGCCCGAAGTTCAACACCGAGGCGTTGATCGTAGAGCTATCGGCCGCTCCAGGGCTGGTGGTGATGGTGAGCTGGCTCAAGTCGGCGTCCTTCGAAGGCGCTGGTACCTGGCCGTCGAGTTGAATGGTCTTGGAATCGGTCACCTTACCGGTATGCGTTCCGAGGAAGCCTGTGGGCCAGGAAGAGCTTTGATTGTTGGAGGCGATCTGGATGGTGATGGGTCCCGGCATTTGCGAGAGGGCGCTTTGGAAGGTGATGGTCAGCGGTGGGCCGGGTGCAATGCTTGCAACCGCGGGAAGGGTTTGGGCGACGGCGGATGCCATGACTTTGTCCCCGTTTCCGACCGGGCTGGAGGAAAGGCTGGTAGAGAAGTTGCCGTTGGGGTCCGGAGTAGCAGTCTGGACGTCCTTGGAGCCGTCTTTGCGTGTCCGCGTAATCACGACGGACTGAGTACCGGCCGGAGCCTGGCCGGTGATCATGGCGCTGCCGGCTTTTGGCGTGTCGAGGATCATTTGATCCGAGCCCGCACCCAAGGCTAGTCCCACGGTGCATAGCAGCGAGGCGGACAGTACGAGCACGGCCGGGCCGTGACGAAGTAAGCTGGTCATAAAATAAATCTCCGTTGTTGGATTTGCGGTTGCGCGCCGCTACTGGACAGAGCGGAATCGGCGTACCGGGTGTGACACTGGAATGACATGGATTCGTCGCCGGGAGAAATCACGCGATTGCTGGCCGAGCTGCGCGCGGGAAATAGCGATGCCGAATCGCGGCTGCTGGAGGCGGTTTATCCGGAATTGCGCCGCATGGCGGGGCGGTACCTAGCGCGTGAGCGCGCCGGCCATACACTGCAGGCCACGGCGCTGGTGCACGAAGCCTATCTCCAACTTCTGGGCACGACGGAAGTCGACTGGCGCAACCGGACGCACTTCTACGCGCTGGCGGCGCAGTGCATGCGGCGGATTCTGGTGGACTACGGAAGGATGCACAGGGCCGCCAAGCGCGACGGAGCCCGCATCAAGGTGGAGCTGACGGATGCGCTGGCGATCTCCGAGGACCGCTTGGAGGAGGTGCTGGCCATCGACGAGGCGCTCACGCGGCTGGCCGAGTGGGATCCCCGGCAATGCCGCATCGTCGAGATGAAGTTCTTCGGCGGCCTCACCGACGGCGAGATCGCCGAAGTGCTGGGCGTGTCCACGCGGACCGTCATTCGCGACTGGAAGGTGGCCCGGGCGTGGCTGCACGGCGAGCTGAAGCCGGAGGCCCGGCGGGACTAGCCGCCGCGGACGCTCGCCCGGCTACACGATATTGATCGTAAAGCTAATCTGACCTCCACCGCCCGGCATGTAGTGATGCATCTCCACCTGCCCGTTGGCGCTCCGGGATTCGAAAACCGCGGAAACGAAATTTCCCGTGTTGGGATCTTCGTACTTTTCCGAGTTATTGAACTGGCCGTCGTCTTGCAACTGGTCGTCGGGAGTAATGGTCACCTGGCCATTCTGGCTCAAGATGGTAATCCCCTTCGGAGCCGAATTGTTGAGTCCCGCGGCTAGAATGGAACACCGGAATACGTTGCTTAAGGATACCGACGTCGACGGCGCTCCGGGGCCCTTAAATGTCACCGTCACCGTATCGATCGAGCCGGAGAACGTGATGGGCTGTCCTTGTTTCAGTGGCGTTGCAGAGACCGTCAAGGGGATGAACAGAAACAAGCGAAACGTTTGGTTCCTGCTCCGTTTGCCCTCCAGTCCTCCACTGCCGTCGTCGTCAATGATGACCGGTGCACCGCTCTTGACTCCCCGTTTTAGTTTCATGTTTCCTCCTCAAATTGTTGTTCCTTATCTTTGGTAGCGCGGATCCGTTAAAAACCATGACAGAGAAATTCCGGATTGTTGCAAGACTCTGGCGTACGCCTCGAGGCTTCCTCGGGTCCACTGCTCTTGCATCGCCTGCAGAGCCTTCCCCGCAGCCGCCCACTGCTCGGCTGACGCGGAGGCATCGGAGTCCGCCATGGCCATCACGCGGCGCACGCGCCATAGGCTCTCGTGGATGGAGCGGGACTCGAAAAACTCAAGCGAGGCGGACGCCAAAGCGAATGCCGCGGGAGCGCGGCGCAGCGTGAGCAACGCTTCGGCGAGCAACAGCCTGGCCCGGGCAGCCTCGGCCAGTTTGCGATCTTGATCCAGGCTCACGATGATTGAATTCGCACGTTCGCTGCCGCCACCGGCCGTGCGCAGGGCAGCCAGCGCACTGATCAACGCCACATTGCGCGCGTCGATGGATGTGGAATCGGCCGCGGTGGCGGTGGCCTGGCGCGCCAAAGCCGACGCCTCGCGGAAACGCCCTAATCCGTACGCCATTTCCGCGCGATATGCGAGCAGACGCACGCGCAATTGGTCCTGGCTCCCTTGCAAGCGCTGGATGCGATCCCCGGCTTCGCGAAACGCCTGTTCGGACTCGGCCACCCGGTCCAGGCGCCAGTACACACTGCCGCGGTCGACCAAATTGTAGGCGAGAGTCAGGCCCCCGCGGATGAAACGGCGGGCGGTTTCATATTCGTCAACGGCGCGGGGCCACGCTCCTTGCGCGCAGTATGCTTGACCGAGTTCCCCGTGAATTTGGCCTTCCAGGCCGGGATCCCCAAGTTGTGCGGTTTCCACCAGCGCGTCCTGCAGGGCTCTTTGGCTTTGGTCATACTGCGCCATATCCACATGAATCGTTCCCAACAACAGCAGGGCCTGTGCGGACTCGCGGCGGAATCCGTTGGGACGATAAAAGGCCAACGCCGCTTCCACGTAGGGACCGGCCTGGGCGGACTCGTCATATTGCGCACGTAAAGAGCCGAGCGAAAGATTGGCGCGAGCCTCGCTCTGGTGCGCCTTCCCTTGACGCGCGAGACTGAGAGCACGTTGAAAATTTTGTTCGGCCGGCTCGCGCTCGCCGCGCACGAAAAAAACATTTCCCAGGTCGATCAATCCGCGGCCTGCGATCGCCTGCATACCGTGTTCGATGGCGAACTGAACCGCGGACTCCGAGACCGAAAGCGCTTTGGCCGTGTCGTCGAGGTTCCGGTAGGCTACGCTTTCCAGCAGCATGAGGCGGATCCGCTGATCCTGGTTCGCGGTGGTCGCGGTGATTGCGAGAGCCCGGTGGATCTGCGGAAGCGCCTCGGCGCTGCGCCCGGAACGGGTGAGTGTGGTGGCGCGCTGATACAAGGTCTCGGTGAGACCTTCGTAATCGCTGGAGGCATTGTACAGGGCTTCCGCCCGATCGAACTGCGCCAGGGCCTCGGGGATGCGGCGCAGGCGCGCCAGCAGCACGGCCAAGCGCAGCAGTGGCGCCGCGAACTTGGTGCTGAACCCCTGGGCGCGGCGGTAAGACTGAATCGCCTCCGGCGTTTTGTCCGCCCTTTCGAGCATCCATCCGGTCTTGAGGGCGGCCGAGGCTCGCGCTCCCGGTTCGGCCAGGGATTCGAGGCTCCCAAACAGCTCAGCGGCCTTGCTAAAATCCCGCGCCACTACGTACTGAAGCGCCCGCAATCGCAGTGCATCGCCGCTCAAAAGCCTGGTCTGGCCGGCAGCGGTCAACGCGGCGAGCATCGCGGCATCGGCGTGCTCGGAATCGTCCAACTCCGCGTACGCCCAAGCCAGGCTGGCATGCGCCAGCGCGAACTTCGGATCGGCGGCAACCGCTTGTTCCAGCGCCTTGCGGGCCGCTCCAAACGTCATGGAGTCCAGCGCGCTTTCGCCACGCTCATACCACTCCAGCGCCGTTGGCGGGGGCACATAAGGCCGATGCACCCACGTCCAGATGGCAGCGGCGCCCGCAACGGCCGATAGTGCGATGCCACCGGAGGCCATCCACCGCCGCCGCGTCCAATACAGCCGCGGCATCCGGAATTGGGAGTCTGAAAACCATTCCGCCAACGCCGCCGCGGACGGGAAGCGCCGTTTGGGATCGGTCTGGAGGCATCGCTCGATGGCCATCGTCCAGCGAGGATCCACAGCGCTCAACCGGGCCCGTAGGAACTCCGAGGGCTCGCCGACGCGCTGCATGGCGCCCTGAATGATGTGGCGGTCGTCGAACGGCAACTTACCCGTAGCCATCTCGAACAGAACGATGCCGAAAGCATAAATGTCGGAGGCCGACGTTACCGGCTCTCCGGCCAATTGTTCGGGCGACATGAAGGCGAACGTACCGGCCAGGCCGAAGCCGGCGGAGGAGTCCGTGCCTGGCGATGTCTTTTCGTCTTGTCTAGGGTCGAAGCGCGCCAACCCGAAATCGGTGATGACCACCCGTTCGGCGCCGGCTGGGCCGGCAACCAATACGTTGCTGCTCTTGAAATCGCGATGGACGACACCGGCCTGGTGCGCCGCGGCCAAGCCCTGGGCCATCTGACGGGCAATAGGGAAGGCGCGAACGCGCGAGAGGCGCCCCCCGGCCCGAATTATGGAGCTTAACGTCTCCCCCTCGACCAGCTCCATGCTGAAAAACTGGACTGAGGCACCGCTACACCTGGGATGCACATATTCGCCGGCATCATATATGCGGCACACATTCGGGTGCGTAACCTTACGGGCAAGCTGGATCTCCTTCTGGAACTGCCGGGCGATCACTTCGCTTTGCGACAAATCGATGCGCAGAGTTTTGAGAGCAACCGTTTCGTGAAGCAATTGATCTTCCGCCCGGTAGACTTCGCCCATGCCGCCGCGCCCCAGCAGCGCCGAGATTCGGTACCTTCCGGCGATCACGTCTCCGGCCGTCAGTCCAACGCGGAACTCCACTGCCGGGGTCTCCAGAAACGCCCCGGCTTTTTCGAATTCTCCGGCCAGCCGGTCCACTTCCGCACGTAAATCCCTATCGCCGCCGCAGGCTTCCTGGAGGAATGACGACCGCGTTCCGGCGTCTTGATCCAAAACGCGGTCAACCAGAACCTTAATTTGTTCCCACCGTTCGGCGGTCATTTGGGAAATTACACAATTCTAGCCAATTGCTTCCCCAATTGCAGGCAGCGCCAGTCATCCTCTGGCAGCTTGCCTGGCTCACCTGGATTCCGCGCCCAGGCACCTCGGGGACCTAACCGACCGAGAGCGCGGTATCATAAACCTTGGACGAGTTCCCCACTCGGCCCGAGGAGGTGAGTTTTCATTGGCTGAAGTCCATGTCCAGGAGGGCGAAACGCTCGAAAGCGCGTTGCGGCGCTTCAAGCGCAAAGTCCAGCAAGAGGACATCATCAAAGAGATCAAGCGGCATTCGTTTTATCTGAAGCCCGGCGAAAAGAAGCGCACCAAGGAGGCGCTGGCGCGCAAGCGCAACCGCAAGAAGAGAAGCAAGGACGTCGAATAGCGTTCGGCGAAATCCTGTTCTGTTGGCGAGGCCCCGGCAACGTTCCGGGGCTTTCGTATTTTCCGTGCGAATTTGGTATTCGACCACGCACTGAGAGGGCATGAAAAAACTCTCTCGTCTGTTGTGTCTCCTGATCGGCGCGTGGTCCCTGCTGGCTGGGCCGCTCACCATGTCGCACAGCCAAGGCAAGTTCAGCGACGCCGAAATCGAAGCCACCATCAAAGCCAAGCTGGCCAAATCGAAAATCGGGAAGGACGGCTTGCAGGTTCATGTGAAGGAGGGTGTAGCCACCTGGACCGGCACCACCGCGGTGATGCAGCACAAAGGCGCGGCCACGCGAATGGCCAAGGCCGCCGGGGCCATTCACGTGGTGAATAATATCAAGGTTACCGGCGACAGCGCTGCGGGCAAGCCCGGCCAGCCGCGGCGTGTGCAGGTGAAGGCCGGCGGGAACGGCGATGAAGAGCCCTAGCGGCGGATTCGCGAACCTAGCCGGATGCCTCCGCACCCGGCTCTAAAAGCGGCAGCTCGCTGCGCCGCGCTTATCAACGCGACGCTTCGGCTTTATCCGGTTGGTTCGCCGAGCCGGTGGGTCTCTTTTGGTCGGGCCGGAAGGGTAACTTCGGCGTGGCCACTGTGGCGGCTATTCCGCGGGAAGGGGTGGCCGTGCCAAGTGGTCTCTTTTGGTAAGGGCGGAATGGGAGTGATGGAGTTGCTTTCTTGGCCGTCCCGTCAGATTGCGGAATTGTCTCACCAAAAGCACCCGCGACGCACAAAACTCCACCCAGAACGATGGTAGCTAGCATTTTCATGGAATCCTCTTTTCGAACTCGGGTTTGTTCGCCCGCAGCCGGTTTGCCCAACCAGGTCGAACTGCCTTCGAGCTCCAATAAGCAGATGCTTGTGAACCTGTGCCGCGATGCATTCTTCACGGGATCTTTATGTTTTCTCGATGGCTTGTTTATTTATGTTCTGGAGCGGAGCAGCGACGGAGATGGACTTCGATGCGCGTGATAAACTGAATGGTTCCGGTTCTCGGAAGTATTCAAAAATGAAGATTTCTGCGATTGCCTCCCTTTTCGTATTCTGTGCGCTGTGCTATGGCCAGGCCCAGCCGCCGGTGACGGTAGCGCCGGGTGCGCCGGTAGTCCAGGCGCCGGGCGCGAGTCCCAACGCCCTCAGCCCGACCGCGCCTCAACCGCCGAACGTAACACCGGATACCGTGGTCGTAGAGGTGGCGGGGAAGAAATACACAAAGGCCGAGGTGGACAAGATCATCAACGCGCTGCCGGAGCAGTACCAGAAGATGGCGCTGTTGCAACCTCAGTTGCTTTCTCAGGTTTTCCTGATGGAGCACCTGGCGGAGGAAGCGGAAAAAGCCGGCTTGGACAAGAAAGAGCCTTTCAAAAGCGCGCTGGAAATGCAGCGCCAGCAGGCGCTAGCGACGGCCGAGCTCTCCGACATCCGCAACACCATGGTGGTTCCCGAGGCCGAAGAGCAGCAGTATTACCGGGAGAATCAGGATAAATTCAAAGAAGTGAACGTGCGCGTGATCCGCATCTCCTTTGCTGCTCCGAACGCCAAGCCGGGGGCCGATGGCAAGAAGCCGCTGACGGAGGCCGAAGCCAAGGCCAAGATCGAGGAGATCGCGAAACAGGTCCAGGGCGGCGCCGATTTTGGCAAGCTGGCGCACGACGTGTCCGACGACAAGGCGTCGGCGGCCAAGGATGGCGATTTCGGCGTGATCACCCCGAGCAGCTCTTATCCCGCGGCGATCAAGACCGCCGTATTCACGCTGAAGCAAGGCGAGGTGAGCCCGCCGATCAAGGAGGCCAACGGCTTTTACCTGGTGCGCGCCGAGCAAATCAAAGAGAAATCCTTCAATGAGTCTTTGATGCAGATCCTGGACACGCTGAAGCAGTCGAAGTATCAGGAATGGCTCAAGGGCCTGCAGGCCCAATACAATGTGAAGATTGAGAACCCGGCCTATTTTGCTCCGCGGGTACCCGCACCAGTGCAGCCGGCTCATTAAGGCCGTCGAGCGGCGGCTGGTGGCGCTCGAGGGCCGGAGTGTGACGTTGCGGTTCCTGCCGGCGCTGACCGCTGACCGGAGCCGCCTGTATTCCAATCGCAAACGCGGCGAGCCGGTGCACGCGGCCTCCTACATTCGAAAACGGCGCATCGTGCTGGACCGTGAGCTGGCGCAGCAGCCGGCGGAGCTGGCCCGGATCCTGGTGCACGAGCTGTTTCATTTCGCCTGGGTAAGATTAGGGAACCCGGCGCGCCGCTCCTATGAAGCATTAGTGCGCGAGGAATGGCGGCAGCGGGCACGCGGCGAACTGGGCTGGTCCGCCGAATCGCGCAAACGCGCGCTGGGAACGCTTTCCTCGGCGGGCGGACGCCACGCCCCGGACTGGCGCGAGTACATTTGCGAAAGTTTTTGCGACACGGCCGCGTTTCTATATTCAGGGGTCCGCCGCCATCCGGAATATACTTTGGCCGCGCGGCACTGCAACCGGAGGGCGGAATGGTTTCGCGCGGTATTCGAGCGCGGCACGATCGCGATTTGACGCCCGATATAATGTTTCAGGAGATGCCTGTGTCAAAAATGAGCGGGATGATGATAGAACCTCGCCGCATGCTGGTTGGTTTGGCGCTAGCCTGCGCGCTGGCGGGGTGCTCCAAGTCCGGGAAACCAACTGCGGCGGCTCAGAACAAACCGGCGCCGGCCGCGTTCGACCTCGACCACGCCGTGGGACTGCCTTCGCCGCCCTTCAGCCTAAAAGACGCGGATGGCCAAACGGTGCACGCCTCCGACTTCAAGGGCAAAGTGGTGTTGCTGGATTTCTGGGCCACCTGGTGCGGTCCCTGCAAGATCGAGATTCCCTGGTTCATCGATTTCCAGAGGCAGTTCAAGGACCAAGGGTTGGCCGTGGTAGGCGTCTCCATGGACGAAGACGGCTGGAAGGTGATCAAGCCGTACGTTCAGAACATGAAGATGAATTATCGCGTGCTGCTGGGCGACGACGCGGTGAGCACCGCGTACGGAGGCCTGGATTCACTGCCGACTACGCTGCTGATCGACCGGCACGGCAAGATCGCGGCGGTGCACGTGGGCGTTTCGCAAGGGAAAGAGGAATTCAAGGATGAGATCGTTAAGCTTCTCGGTTCGGCCAGCGTCAGCTCTCCCGTGGTCTCTCGCGGCGTCTTTGGTGTGCTTACTGGGGGTGTGCTTACTGGGGCTGTGCTCACAAGGGATCTCCTACGCCCAAACGGCCGGTAGCGGCGTTCTGACCATTGCACCGTCCCAACGCGTGACCATTCAACGTGGCGCTACGGCCGACTACACGCTGAAGGCCCAGCTCCAACCCGGCTTTCACGTCAACAGCAACATGCCGGGCGACGATTACCTGATTCCCATCAAGCTCACCTGGAACAAAGATCCGCTCGAAGCCGAACAAGTGATGTACCCGAAGGGGCAATCGGAGAAACTTTCGTTTTCGCCGAACCCGATTTCCGTATATACAGGAACGTTTGAGATCGGCACACGCTTCAAAGCGCCCGCCGGCGCGATGCCGGGCTTGGCGTTTATGAACGGCAAGCTCCGCTACCAGGCCTGCAACAACAAGGAATGCCTGCCTCCGCGGACAGTGGACGTGCGCGTCACGCTGGACATTCAGTAGGTTTGGGACGGTAGATTCCAGGAGGATCGGGCGGCTGGCCCCACCCAGGAGACCAGCCCCCTCTGAGCCGTCGTTAGGTTTCGAAAATCCCCGTTCGGCGGCGGTTCAGCCATATATACACCAAATCAAATTAGAGAACAAGGGACGGCGCTGGCGACCGGTACCATGCCGCTAGCAGGCGGCGAGAACCTAACGTGTCAAGATCTGGACGCCCTCGGGACCGGCGACGATCGCGCGCCAGGTCATTTTCAGAAACAGCCCGTGCTCCACCACGCCGACCACGCTATTCAAAGCCTGATCGAGCGCGGCGGGATCCGCAATTGGACTGAACGTGCAATCGACAATGAAATTGCCGCCGTCGGTGACGAACGGTTTCTCATCGGGACCGGGACGCAGCTTGGTATGCGCGCCGAGTTGCTGCAGCTTGCGTTCGGCGGCCTGCCATCCGAAGGGCACCACCTCCACGGGAAGCGCGAAGTGGGTGCCCAATTGATCCACCAGCTTCGTATCGTCGGCGATGATCGCCAGCCGGCGGCTGGCGCTGGCCACCACTTTCTCGCGCAGCAGCGCGCCGCCGTGGCCTTTGATCAGATCGAGCGTTCCGCGCTGGATCTCGTCGGCGCCGTCGATGGTCAAATCCACTTCGATGTGCTCGGCGAGCGAGGAGACGCGGATGCCCACGCTGCGCGCCTGGCGGGCCGTGGCTTCCGAAGTTGGAACGCCGACGATGTGCAAGCCTTCTTTGATCCGCTTGCCAAGCGCCTCTACGGCGAATTTGGCCGTGGTGCCAGTGCCCAGACCGACGATCATGCCGTCCTCCACCAGCCCGACCGCCACTTCCGCCGCGGCTTGCTTGAGTTGATCTTCTTTAGTTTGAAGTTGAGTATCCATGAGGCCCGCTCAGTGCCCGCCCCTTCAGTATCCGCCAGCTAGTATCCGATGGTGAAGCGCTGCTTGGTGTGGCGCGCCTGCTCCACTTCATCCACCAGGGCGATCGCGTAGTCTTCGGCCGAGATGGAACTATTGCCTTTCTCGTCCGAGATGAGCGAGTTCCGGCCCAGGCGAAACTGGCCGGTGCGTTGGCCGGGCTGAATCGCTGCGGCGGGGCTGAAGTAGGTCCAGTTGAGATCGGACTCGCGCAGGATGTAAAACGCGTCGCGATGCGCGAGCGCGACCGGCTTATAGACGTCGGGGAACGACGGCAAGTCGACCAGTTGCTGCCCCGGCGAAACTTCCAGGCTTCCGGCGCCGCCCACCACGATGATGCGCGGGGAGCCGGCGCGCCGCGCTCCGGCGATGAGGGCGCGGGCAACATCGGCTAACCGGTTGGCTTCGGCTCCGGAGGGCGGGCCGTAGGAGCTGACGATCACATCGGCGCCCCACGCCAGCTTCGCGATGCTCGCGGGATCCAGCAAGTCGCCCTTTTCGATGGTGAGATTGTTCTGCGGCTGCAATTTCGACGGGTCGCGCACTACCGCCGTTACCGTGTGCCCGCGCGACAGCAGTTCTTTCAGAATCCGGCTGCCGATCATCCCCGTCGCCCCATATAGGACCACTCGCATTCGGTTCTCCTCTTTCGGTGGAATGGTTCTTGCCGATTGAAAAAATCATGATAACAACTTGGAGCCGCGCACCTACCGGCAATGCCCGAGCAAACCTCTTTGCCTCTGCTTAGTTGACATATCAGATCCTTTGATTTGACTTATCACGGATCGC
>JASIGB010000526.1:0-2940 GCA_030045355.1 Bryobacteraceae bacterium | reverse complement strand
CATCCAGGACGACATCGACGCCCCGCGCAGCATCTTCAAAACGCGTCGTAGTGTAGTCGATGAGTTCATCCGCGCCCAAGCCGCGCAGAAATTCGAAGTTGCCGGCCGAGCTGGTCGTGATGACGTGCGCACCCTTCCACTTCGCCAACTGCACCGCGAACACGCCCACGCCGCCCGCGCCGCCATGGATCAACACGCGCTGGCCGCGCTCTAAGCTGCCGTGCGTGAACAGCGCCTGCCAAGCCGTGAGCCCTGAAAGGGTGAGGGCGGCACTATGAACGTGATCCAGCGCGCGCGGCTTCAGCGCGAGATTGGCTGCTCGCACGGCGATATATTCGGCCGCCGCGCCATCGCGTGGAAAATCGGCGAGTGCATAGACCGCGTCGCCGGGCCCCAAGTCCCGGACGCCGATCGGCACGGATTCCACCACGCCCGAAAACTCATGGCCGGGAATCGCCGGCAGTCGCGGCGTGCCGTCGGGATTCTGATACGTCTGGTCCCAGGTCAGCTCGGTTCGCGTGATTGCGGTCGCATATACGCGCACCAAGGCTTCACCGGGGCCAGGCGCCGGGCGCGGTGCGTCTTCGTAAACCAATTGCTCGGGACCGCCGCGCGAGTGCAATCGAATCGCCTTCATACCCGTCTTTATTGGTGACTTCCAAATCCAGCGGCTGTGAGACCACTCAGAATAAACTGTACTGCGATGGCCATGAGCAGCAGACCCATGAAACGCGTCAATATGTGAATGCCGGTGTCGCCCATGCGCCGGCCCAGACGATCCGCCGCTGCCAGCGTCCAGTAGGAGATGACGGCCGTCACGGCAACCACCGCGATAATCAGGATTCCGTGCAACCAACTGCTGGATTCCGCCATCAAAGCGATGACAGTGGAGATGGAGCCAGGACCGGCCAGCATGGGAACGCCCAGCGGAATAATGCCGACGTCGTCTTTCTCCATGGCCTGCTGCGTTTCGGCGGGCGTTTCTTTGGTTTGGGATCGGCGGGCCTGGACCATATCGAGGCCGATCAGGATCATGATCAGTCCGCCGGCAATGCGAAAGGCCGGCAACGTGATCCCAAACATTTTGAAGATCAGCGTGCCGGCGAGCGCGAAACCCGACAACACTAGAAAGCAAGTCCAGGCTGCACGTTTAGCCATGTGCCGGCGTTCGGCAAGTTTCGCATCGGCGGTCAACGCCAGGAAGCTCGGTATGGTCGCGATGGGATCGACGATGAAGAACAACGAACCGAAGGCCAGCAGCGCAAATTCGACGTGTTCGTACAACAATCCCGGCATGGAAAGCGCGGAGCCCTCCCGCGTTTTCTTAGTGTCGCATCTGTAACCAGGCCGCAATGCGGGGGCGCGATACTGGAGGCTGAGGAGGCCCGCATGGACGACAATCCCCGATATGACGCATTGATGGAGCTGGCTTTGAACCTGCGATGGAGCTGGCATCGTTCGAGCGACGAACTATGGGGAAAGCTGAATCCGGAGCTCTGGGAACTGACGCAGAATCCCTGGGCCGTTCTTCAAGCCGCTCCGCAAAAGCGGCTGACCGAAATTAGCTCCGATCCCGCATTCACCCGCAGGATCGAAGAACTCTTGAAAGAGCAGCGCGAAGCCTTGCAGCGCGCGACCTGGTTTGAGACCGCGCATTCGGGCTCGCCGTTGCGGCTGGTGGCTTACTTCAGCATGGAGTACATGCTCAGCGAATCGCTGCCGATTTATTCAGGCGGTCTGGGCAACGTGGCCGGCGATCAACTGAAAGCCGCGAGCGATCTGGGCGTGCCCGTAGCCGCGATCGGATTGCTGTATCAACAAGGCTATTTCCGGCAAGAGATCGATGCCAATGGCGCGCAACGCGCGTTGTATCCCTACAACGATCCGAGCCAGCTTCCCATCTCTCCTTTGCGCCAGGCTGACGGCGAATGGCTGCGCATTCCCATGAATTTGTCCGGCCTGAAGCTGTGGCTGCGCTGTTGGAAAGTGGACGTGGGGCGAAGGAGTCTATACCTGCTCGATTCCAACGATCTGGCCAATCCTCCGGCGGTGCGCGGCATCACCAGCGAGCTGTACGGCGGCGATTCGGACCTGCGCCTTAAGCAGGAATTGATCTTGGGGATCGGCGGATGGCGGCTACTGCGCGCGCTGGGGCTGCGGCCGGAAATTTGCCACCTGAACGAAGGGCACGCTGCGTTTGCCATCCTGGAGCGCGCATACAGTTTCATGCAGGACAATGGCGTTTCTTTCGATGTGGCGCTGGCGGCTACGCGTGCCGGTAATTTGTTCACGACGCACACCGCCGTGGAGGCGGGGTTCGACCGCTTCGCCCCCGAGCTTGCGGAGCACTATTTCCGGCCCATCGCCCAAGAGCTGGGCATTTCTCTCGATAAGCTTCTCGCGCTGGGCCGCGAGAACGCCGATGATGCGAAGGAACCATTCAACATGGCATACTTGGCGGTGCGCGGAAGCGGCGCCGTCAATGGGGTGAGCCGCTTGCACGGCGAGGTCAGCCGCCGCTTGTTCAGCCGGCTGTTTCCGCGCTGGCCGCAGGAAGAGACACCGGTGGGTTACATCACCAACGGGATTCACCCGGGCACCTGGGAGTCGCCTGAAACGTCGGCGCTGTGGGAGCGCGCCTGCGGACCGGACCGCTCGGCTTGCTCGCCTTCAAAACTGGAAGAAGAGCTGCGTGCGCTTCCCGACAGCGAGCTCTGGCAGTTGCGAGCCACCGGGGCGCGAAGGTTGATCGAATATACGCGCCAGCGGCTGGCGCGGGAGCGCACTGCACGAGGTGCGGCGCTCGATCTAATTGCCGCGGCCGAACGGATCCTCAATTTCGACACGTTAACGCTGGGATTTGCGCGCCGCTTCGCCACCTACAAACGGCCCAACCTTCTGTTACACGATCCGGATCGCCTGGCCCGCATCCTCACGAAT
>JASIGB010000525.1:0-5766 GCA_030045355.1 Bryobacteraceae bacterium | reverse complement strand
GACCTCGAGCTGTCGCCGGGACAGTCGTCGGTTTGCTACTTAACCGCCGGCTGCGGGCGCGAGCCTTTTCCCGGCCGGGATGCGTGCGCGCCCTTGTTCTTCGATCAGGCCCGAGTGACGGCTCGATCGGCCTTGGAGCGGCAAAAGGCACGTTCCAGCCGCATCGAGTCATCCAATGGCCAATTTAGCGCTTGGGTCCGCCGCGCCTCCTCGGACCTCAGCATGATGACCACCGAGCTCGCCACCGGTCCTTATCCTTACGCCGGCGTTCCATGGTTCAACACACCCTTCGGGCGCGACGGCATCATTACCGCGCTCGAGTGCCTGTGGCTACAGCCCAGACTCGCGCGCGGTGTGCTGGCATACCTGGCGTCCACGCAAGCCACCAAGGCACTCCCCCAGCAAGACGCCGAACCGGGCAAGATTCTGCACGAGACACGCAACGGCGAAATGGCCGCGCTCGGCGAAATGCCCTTCGCCCGCTATTACGGAAGCGTGGATGCGACGCCGCTTTTCGTGCAGCTTGCGGGCGCTTACTACCAACGCACCGGCGATCACGAATTCCTGCAGGCGATATGGCCGAACATCGAAGCAGCGCTCCTGTGGATGGAGCGATCGGGCGATCGCGACGGCGATGGATTCCTGGAATACAGCCGCCAAAGCGGCGGCGGGTTGGTCCACCAAGGCTGGAAGGATTCCGACGATGCGATCTTTCACGCTGATGGAACGCTCGCTCGCGGTCCCATTGCGTTGTGCGAGGTGCAGGCCTATGCCTATGCCGCCTGGCGCGCAGGGGAACTGCTCGCCGCTGCCCTGGGCCGCCCGCGCCAATCTCTCGCGTTTCGATCCCACGCCGAAACATTGCGGGAACGTTTTGAAGTCGCGTTCTGGTGCGATGACCTGTGCACCTACGCGCTGGCGCTGGATGGCGACAAGCGGCCCTGCCGCGTGCGCACATCCAACGCGGGCCAGTGCCTGGCAAGCGGCATCGCTGCCCCGGAGCGGGCGCGCCTCGCGGCGCAAACGCTCATGACGTCCCACTCGTTCTCAGGCTGGGGCATTCGAACGACGGCAGCCTCGGAAGCACGCTACAATCCCATGGGCTATCACAACGGCGGCGTTTGGCCGCACGACAATGCCTTGATCGCCGCGGGATTCTCGCGCTACGGTCTGGTGGAAGAGGCGGCGCGAGTCTTCACCGGAATCTTCGACGCGGCCATGTATTTCGATTTGCACCGCGTGCCGGAGCTGTTCTGCGGGTTTGCGCGCGAAGAAGGTGAAGGCCCCATTCTCTATCCCGTGGCTTGCGCCCCGCAGGCGTGGTCGGCGGCGTCCGTGTTCCTGCTGTTTCAATCCTGCCTGGGACTCGCCATCGATGGCGTCGAGTCCAAGATCTCGTTCGTCCGGCCTCTGTTGCCGCCGTTCCTCAATGAGTCCCGGATTTACAACTTGCAGGTTGGAGCAGCCAGCGTCGATCTCGCTCTGGTCCGGCACGGCCGCGACGTCGGTGTAAACGTGCTGCGGCGGCAAGGCGACGTCGAGATTACCGTGGTCATGTGAGCGGCCGGCCAACCAGGCCGGCGAATCTGTCCGTTAGCTTCCTCACTCCATTAACAGACCATGGAGAACTCGCGGCGAAACGCCTGGAATGGACATCTTGATGCTCACCGTCCGCGATTCGGGAGACGATAAAGTTCAAACCCTGAAGGCGAGCACCTTCGGGTCACGCATGCCAAGATCCTGACAACGATTTGGAGTACAGCGACGAACCGGGATGCCTGCGGTCTTACGCCAAGATGCTTGGTAAAAAAGATCGAAGATGATCCGGCTCGTCCGCAATATCTTCTCACCGAGCCCTGGGTGGACTAACGCTTCCGCGACCCGTCTGGCCCCGATGTTGCCACGGCGCCAGCCGTCGGCGAGTCAGCCTAGCCACGTGCAAAGCCCGCTGCGAGCTTGCGATCTTATACCGTCTGGCTCAGGGGCGCCGCTTCGGCTGCCTGATCGGCGACGCAAACTGCATGCCGGAGAATGCGTTCCAGGTGTTTGCAGATGAGCATGAGATTCACAAACGCGGTCCCTGGCCCCGGCGCGGAAACAAGCTGAGAAAGTTTTGCATAGAGGCTTTCACAGGCGGTGCGAACGGGAGCCTCGGAGGCCCGAACCGAAAGCGCTTGCGCCCGGTCTTTCGTACGCCAACAGTCGACCGCGCTGGAAAGCACGTCGCGCACCTTTCCGCCGGCCTCCCCAATTTGGTTCGCGATCTGCGAGGGAATTTTGTGATCCAGTTCGCCAGTCAGCAGGACAATTTCATACGCGTAGTCTCCGATCAGCTCCAGATCTACGATCGCGTCGAGAATTCCCGTGAGCAAACGCGCATCGCCGGCCACCGGCGCCTGGAGCGTAATTAGGTTCAAACACTGGTCGTGAATTAATCTGTGCTGATGATCGGTTTGCGCCTCGAGTTCGCTGGCTCGCGCCGAGGGAACTGGATTTGGATCCGCTATCGCCTGTAGCGCTTCACTGAGCAGAGATGTCGACGTTTCGCCCATTTCGATCAGGTTCTTACGAACCCCCTCCAGTTCGTCGACAAAATGCGTTCTTAACACGCGTCGCTCCTCCTTCGAAGTGGATCTTGCATGGCCCGCGATGGCGGAACACGAGCTCCCTGCATGGCCTGTCTTCAGGATAAAGCTGAAATCGCTCTGGGGAAAGGCACTTGTACGCGTTCGCGCTGAATCTTTCGATGGCTGCTGTTTAGAAGTCTGTCCTCAAGAAAGTCTCGGGTTCTCCAAGCGCACAAGCATTCCAAGCCACCTGCCTCCCAGGCGCGAATGCGATAGACTGGAGGGCGCCAGCCTGCCAGGAGAAGTGGCGGCTAACTTGCTAGAGGAAGCCGCGTCGGCGATGACCGCGTTCCCAGGAGGATACGACTAATGATATCTGGAATGAAATGGATACTCGCATTTGGAGTTGGAGTTGTCGGCGGGTGGGCCGCCCGGAGTCTTTCCGACTCCCCTGAGGGCGCCGGCGTGAAACTTCTGGAGGCGGGCTTAAAGGCCAAGGATCGCTTGGAAGCCTGGGCCGCCGTCGAGCGTGAGCGCCTGGATGACATGGTGGCCGAAGCCCGCGCCAACATCGCCCGCGAGGAGGCCATGAACAAGTCCGGGCATCATGCCAAGACCGGAAGCAAACGCGGCGCCCACGTCGTCATGCGCGAAAGCGAGCACAGCGAGTCCATTGTTTAAAGCAACCCCGGCAATGCCGAGAACAGGCAGTCACGCCAGTACCGAAACGGCGCCCCCGGCCGCTGAGCAGCCGAGGCCTGAGCAGGTGAGCGCTGAACCGTTGAACAATGCCCCATTACGGCTGGTGCATCACCATCCCGGTTATTTGCGCGTCCGCGCCGCGGCGTTCCTTCGCGCCGAAGACAACAGCCCCATCGTCGCAACTGCTAGGCAGGCAGCCGAGTCCGTTCGAGGCTTTCGCTCCTGGTCTCTGAATCCCAAGACCGGAAGCGTGGTGATCCAATATGAACCCGGCGCGATTGAACCCGATGATCTTCTCAAGCACATCGCTAAGAGCGCGGGATTGCCGGGCGTCGAAGTCGCGACCCCGCACAAGATGACGCGCGAGGAGGTTGTCAGCTCCTTTCTTGATAGAGTGCAGGGCGCCAACCAGACCGTAGACCACCTGACCGGCGGGAGAGCGGATCTCAGAGAATTGGTGCCTGCCGCACTCGCCGTCACCTCAGTCATATCGTTCATCGTGAATGACGAGCGCAGCCGCCTCCCACATTGGATGAGCGCGCTCTACCGTGGCTATCGCATCTTCATGCAATGGCATCGTCCGGAGGTCCGCACTCGCGAGCGCGCCGCCAGGCAGGCAGAAGAGCGGGAAGCCGCCGGCCAAAGCGATCTCCCCTTCCAAGACTAACTAGCTTGTGCTGAGTGAATTGACGCAGAGGTTTTGCGCGCCTCAACGCATCGTGTGGACCCTGCGCTATTTGGCGCGGGGAACTGCCTTAGCTTGCAGGACTCTAGAAACTACACCCAGAAGCACTACTCTGCGGTTGCTTCGATGTACGCCAGAGACCCGGGAGACCGGAAAATCGGCATACCGATTGCGCTCACGAAAGGCGAGCAGCGATGAATGTCGATGCCCGAGTCGAAAGGAGGTAGTTATGACTACTGTTAAAAAGAGACCGACGTCGGGCCATCTGCACAAAGCGGTCACCGCCCACGGCAAGGACGGATTCGCTATCGGATCCTATTTGCCCGCCGGTTCACCGCAGAGGACTACGGCCGAAATCGTGGCGGCGGCAGGCGGAGCCTTGGTTGTCGCCGCGTTGATCGGTGTCGGTCCTGCAGCGCTCGCCGGTGCGGCGGGCTACCTGGTGTATCGCGAGACTCATCGCTAGTGGGCCATCGCGGTCATAGGGGAAACCTGTCGCAGAGACTGTGGCGCAGGCACTCGAAATGAGTGTTTGCGCCACCTGCCTCCCAGAGGTGACTCAGGATGTCTGATATCGTGTTCATTCGAAATCACGCGCTGCCGATCGTGAAGGCCAAAGCCTTCGTGCAGAAAGCCGCCGAGGCGCTGGCCGGCGAATATCAACTCGAGAGCGAGTGGCACGGTAATACGCTTCAGTTTCAACGCTCCGGCGTGAACGGGCAGATCCACGTCACCGGCTCGAAGATCCACCTCGATGTATCGCTTGGTTTTCTGCTGAAGCCCTTTAAAGCTAAATTCGTCGGCGAGATCGAGCGCAATCTCGATAAGTACTTGCCTGAACCCACGCCCGCCGCCGAGAAGTCCGCCCCGAAGAAGCGCGCCAAGCCGCTCGCGCGCAAGCACGAGTGAAGGATCATCCTCTCAGAACCTAAGCAAATTAGTGGCAGTTGACGTGCCTCAGAGCGTGTGGGAAAGGCTATGGGAGCCCTGCAAGTTTTCAGTATCGGACGTGGCCGCGCCTGTATTGTCGGCGTTCCTAAAGGCGCCCCGATGGCCGGTGAGTTGGAAGCATGGCTCGCCGGACGCATCGATGTGATTGGATTCGAACAGCGCACTGGCACTGGAGCCATTTACGCCGATTTCGACGATGGCGCCGCTCTTCCCGGCCGCTTCATTCGATGTCTGCGGGATAAGGTGTTCATGCTCAACCGGCCTGATCCTGAGCCGTTCTCGGTCAGGCCGGTCCGCCGTCGCAAAGGGCGTGTTCGTCTCCGCGTTACCGGCATCGGAGAGCGCCAGCTCTCCACGTTGACGATGCTCGCCGCGGGATTGCCGGGGGTGAGGAGAACCAAGCATGTCCGCGGCGGTCGCACGATGCTCGTCCTTTACGATCCGCAAAAGGTTAGCGAGCGGTTCATCGTGGCCGGGCTGTTGAAGAGTGATCCGGCCGAATGGTCGCGTCACTGGCACGAGCCCGCGCCCACGCGATGGCTGGCGGCGTTGTCTGGTACCTCCACGTTGATCGCGTGTCTTTTTAGCGCTGCGCCTTTTCCCGTGCTGGCAGTTGCGGTTCTGCTGAACACCGTCCGCCCGCTCCAGCGCAGCATCGCCGCGCTCCGTCGAGGCGAGATCAGCATCGATCTTCTTGATGTCGCGGCCACCTTCGCCGCGCTCGCCACGGGCCGTGAGATCACCGCCGCGTTCGTGATCTGGATGGTAGGCATCGGCGATTTCCTGCTCGATGTCTCGGCCAACAACGCGCGTTCCGCGCTCTCGATGCTGATGCGGCGCAAGGAGCCGGAAGCGCTCCGC
>JASIGB010000524.1:0-2588 GCA_030045355.1 Bryobacteraceae bacterium | reverse complement strand
TCCCGCGCACCCCCAACACGACGAATATCTATTTCGACGGCCTGGAAGGCGAGGCCATGGTGATTTCACTCGATCTTCGCGGCTTCGCCGTTTCGAGCGGCTCGGCCTGTTCGTCGGGCGCGGTCGAGCCATCACACGTGCTTCTCGCCATGGGATTGCCTACGGAGCGCGCGCGAGCGAGCGTCCGTTTTTCGCTCGGGGCTTCGAACACCGAGGGGCAGGTGGACGCGCTCATCGAAGCCGTCGCCCAGTCCGCCGCGCAATTGCGCAAGCTTTCGCCCACGTATTCGCATGCCTGATATCGCACCGGTTGCAGTGGCTCCGATCGCGGTAGCAATGTCGGGCGGTGTGGACAGCTCCGTCGTCGCCGGATTGCTCCAGCGCCAAGGACGGCCCGTGGTCGGGTTGACGATGCAGCTCTGGAACCAGCGCCGTTTGCCCGAGCTCGCGCCCGAAGGCGGCGTCACGGGCCGCTGCTGCTCGCTCGATGATGTCTATGACGCGCGGCATGTCGCGCAGCATCTCGGCATTCCATACTACGTTGTCAACTTCGAAGCCGGATTCGAAGAGCAGGTGGTGAAGCCGTTCATCGATGATTATCTGGCCGGCCGCACGCCCATCCCCTGCACGCTATGCAACAACTTCATCAAGTTCGACCGGTTCCTGGATCTCGCTTCGGGCGTCGGGGCGTCGCGAATTGCCACCGGCCATTACGCGCGCATCGGCTTCGACCATTCCACGGGCCGCTATCAGATGCGCCGCGGCGTGGACCAATCCAAGGATCAAACCTATTTTCTGTTCGGCCTAAAGCAGGAGCAGCTCGCCCGTACGGACTTCCCGCTGGGCGGCTACACCAAGCCGCAAGTGCGCGAGCTGGCGCGCGAGCTCGGCCTGCCGGTCGCCCAAAAGCCCGATAGCCAGGAGATTTGCTTCGTTCCCAACGGCGACTACGCGGCGTTCATCGATGCCTATTTCCGCGAGCGCGGCATCGCGCCGGAAAAGACGCAGGGCGAAATTAGCGATGCTCAGGGAAATGTCCTTGGAGAACATTCGGGCATCCACCATTTCACTGTCGGACAACGGCGCGGGCTGCGGGTGGCCGCAGGCGAGCCGCTGTATGTGATCTCGACCGATCCCGCCTCCCAGCGCGTGATCGTGGGCCGCAATGACGATCTCCTCCGCGCCTCGCTGACCACCCGCGATATGAACTGGGTCTCGATCGCGCCGATTCAAGCGCCCATCCGCGCGCAGGTCAAGATTCGCAACAAGCACCTGGCGGCCGATGCGACGGTGACGCCCACGGCCAATCCCGCGCGCGTCGAAATTCGCTTTGACGAGCCGCAGCGCGCCGTCACGCCCGGCCAGGCCGCGGTGTTATATGACGGCGATCTGGTCCTCGGGGGCGGGTGGATCAGCTAGCTGCGTTGCTCCTTTGGTCCCTCGCCCACGGACCGCTCTCGCTCGCCCGCTTCTACGTCAAGCTGCTGGACCTCGCCATCCCGCGCCTGCGCCGCACCGCGATGCGCAACCTGGAGCTGGCCTATCCCGAGAAGAGTCTGGCCGAGCGCCGCGCCATTGCGGACGAGGTTTTTCTCTCCATCGCACGGCTGATCTGGATCTTCGCGCGTTTCCCGAAGTTCAATGCCCAAAACATTCATGAATTAATACGTTACGAGGGCCTGGAACACTTCCTGGAAGTCAAAAAACGCGGCCGGGGCGTTTTGTTTGCGACCGCTCACTTCGGGAATTGGGAGCTGAGCGCCTTCGCCCATGCGCTCATGACCGAACCGATGCACATCATGATCCGCCCGCTCGACAATCCCGGCATCGACCGCCTGGTCGAAACCCGCCGCCAGCTCTCCGGCAACCATCTCATCATCAAGTGGGATTCGGCCCGCGCCGTCCTCCGCGCCTTGCATCAAAATGAAGCAGTGGGGGTTCTAATCGATCAGAACACGTCCCCACAGGAAGGCGTCTTTGTCGACTTCTTTGGCACTCTGGCTTGCGCGAACACCGCATTTGCGAAAATCGCGGCCAAAACCGGCGCGGCCGTCATCCCAGGATTCGCCATCTGGTTCGAGGAGGAGCGCAAATACGTGCTCAAATTCTATCCTGCACTTGAAATTTCAGGCGACCCCGCCGAGGACACGCGCCGACTCCATGCCCTGCTCGAATCCGTCATCCGCGAGCATCCCGGCCAGTGGCTCTGGATCCACCGGCGCTGGAAAACGCGGCCCGAGGGGCAGCCTAGCCTCTACGACAAAACTTGATATATTTGTTTCTAAACATCTGTGGTTATGGATGTTCGTGCCGGCCGCGATCTTCGCCCAAGACCATGCCACGTTCTCCACCAACGTCCGCGTAGTCAACCTCTTCGCCACGGTCCGCGACGCCCAAGGCCGCGTGGTCAACAACCTTACCAAAGACGATTTCACGCTCGAAGAGGACGGCCGGCCTCAAGTCATCCGCTATTTCTCGAAGGAATCCGGCCTGCCCCTCACGCTCGGCCTGCTGGTCGACACCAGCATCAGCCAGAAAAAGGTCCTCGCCGAGGAGCATAGCGCCAGCCTGAAGTTTCTGATGCAGGT
>JASIGB010000523.1:0-6383 GCA_030045355.1 Bryobacteraceae bacterium | reverse complement strand
GTGCCGAGCTGCGTTATCGAATACGCTGTTTGTCCGACCGTAATATGGGCGGATCGGTTTGCCGTGCCCGTATTCGCAGTGGCCGACCAAGATACGTTCCCGGAGCCGGCGCCGATAGCTCCGGCGGTAATCGTAAGCCAAGGAGAATCCGACGACGCGGTCCACAGACAGTCGGTCAAGGCGTTGATGAAAGCGCTGCCGAACCCTCCGCCCGCCGGAATCGTCGGCAGCGCACCCACTGGGGCAGCCGCGCACCCGGTAGCTAGACTCAGCGCATAGACAGCATCGGTCGAGACAAGGTTGGAAGCCGGGTCAGCCCGCTCCAGCACGTACAGGGCGTTGGCTCCGCTGTTCCAGAACGCAAAGAGCCCATGGCCCGCATAACTGGCTCCGCCGGCAGGGAACGGTGGCAGGGTAACTTCTCCTGCTCCTGCGAGGTAAGCATCGCCAAAAAGCAGAGCTTGTGTATCGGCAGGCGGGCCGGGGACGATCGCGGTGGAATGTACCGCCGACGCATTTGCTGCCCAGGTGATCGAGTTGATGTTCGGGTAAGTCCCGGTATACTGCATGTCCTGAGCCACGACGTCCGATGTTGCATAGACCTTCCCGGTGCCCGCAATGAGCTCCGAACCGTCTTGAAACAGCCAGAAGTTGTTGCCGACGTTCTCGCTTCCCGGGGAATCCTCGATCGAAACGGCCACCCCATTGGTAATGTCCCACTTGGAAAACCAGCCGTCACCACCCAAATAGAAATATTTGTCATTGGGCTCGAGCCTGGGGATGCGTCCCTCGTAGATCGCACTGGTCGCGGTGACAGTCCCGCTCGCGATTTGGAGCGAATAAATCGGAGACCAATCGCGCTGCGGGAACGCATAGATGTATCCGTTGCCCGCGGCCAAAACGTGGTGCACGTCGGTAACAATCTGGAAAACCTGCAGGACAGTTTGCGCCTTCAGATCCAGATAGGAGATCCATCCGTCGTGCCCCACCGCCGCGTGCAGACCGTCCGGAGCGACCGAAACGGCCAAGGGCGGCATGATCAGCGGAATGAAAGTATCCGTCATGCTCACCGGGTCATAAACATGCAATTCGTCCGGAACGGTGGAGACCACGATCATCTTGTCCAAAGCGGTGCTATAAGCCGCGTCCACGGTGTTTACGCTCAAGTTCACGAGTGATGGAGAGCCCCCCGCCGCTCCGCTTTGCTGGATCGTCAACGAGGAGCCATTGATAACGATAGTGCCGCTACGTGCCTGCGTGGAGTAGTTGGGCCGCACGACAAACTGCACGGCGCCGCTGCCCGAACCGTATGCGCCTTCGGTCAGGCTGATCCAGGACGTCGCAGTGCTGGCGTTGTAAATGCAATCGGCGGCCGCGGTGAAGGACAGCGATTCGAGGCTGCCCGAGGCAGCAACGCTGGTGGTAGTCTGCGCCAATTGGACCGGGCAGGCGACTGGATTGGCCAAGTTGATCGTCTCCACCGCGAAGGGGTTTGAAAGATTCGACGAGGAGTCGGCCTGCACCAGAACATACAGGCGCGTGCTGTCTTGGCTGAAAAATACGCCTTTTCCGTGGGCGGCAAATGAGTTTCCGGAGAGCATGAATGGCGGCAAGGATAAGATGCCGGCCGGCGTCAGATATTGGGTGTCAAACAACTGGATCTGCGTATCGAGGGCCGGTGTGGAGGTCTGGCCAAAAGTCGAAGCAGACGGAACTACGGCTATCTCCTTCAAACTGGCAGACTCCGTGAAACTTACAATAGAGCCCGAAGAAACCGGCAAACTTCGCAGGTAGTACATGTCGATGCTGCTGTCCGTGGAAGCGTGAACCACTGTTCCGCAGGAAGTATAGACCCGGCTCCCATCGTCGGAAAGATAATAGGGTCCGCAGTCGGGATAGTCGCCATGATACGGCCACGTTGTGGGGTTGCCGATCTGCCCCGAGCCGATCTGCACCTCTTCCATGTCGTCTGGCGAGGAGCCATCCTGAGAAAGATAGAGCGCCGTCTGAGAGGCGTTGAGAACCCCGTTCGTCGCATAGTAGTAAGATAATCCCGGGCTGGTCACTGCGGCGCCGGTGCTCAGGTTCAGTCCGCTCATGCCGCCGGTATATCCGTTCCCTGGAAGAAATATCCATGCGTAGGTGTCGCCCAAAATAATGGTGTTGACCGTTCCAGGCACCGTGAACGTCTTGATGATCGAAGCGGATGTGAGATCGATCCAGGTAAGCACACCATCGTGCCCCACGGCCGCGTGTGATCCGTCGGGACTCACCCCGAGAGATAACGGAGTCTTCGGCAACGCAATCGTGACATCGTCGGTTGTGGCGGGATCATAAATATGCAGCAAGTCCGGACTGGCGGAAATCATGATAATGCGATCCAGCGACGTACTGCCCTGCCAGGAAACCGGCCGAAAAGACAAGGAATTGATCTGGGCGTCGCACGAACCCGTCAACATTAAAAGAAACACGGACGCGAAAATGAAGCGAGAGCCAAGCATTCTGGTATTGTACCCATCTTCAAAGCCGGCTTCCGGAGCAGTGCGATTGAAGCAGTAGTTGCCGATTCGATTGGGGATCGACTCCGCCTGATGACGGCGTCGCCCCCGCGGTTGGGGATGGCGACCTCGGAGCGCGCGGCATTCAGCTCAAGAATGGGAAGGCGGGCGTGCCTCGACTAAAATAAAAACATCATGCGGCGCGCGCTCACAGGAACGCCTTGCCATGGCCCTCGCGATGGGGACGGGATTCGCTCAGCAAGCCTCCCTCGGGCCGAGCGTGGCTCTCGATACTCAGCGGGTTCGGCCGGATCGCCTGCGCGTCGATTCCACGCTGGTCATGGTGCCCGTGGAGGTGAGCGACGGCATCGGCCGGGCCGGTCAACGGACTGGAAGAGCAGAATTTTCACGTCTTCGATGACAACGTAGAACAGAAGATCGTCACCCTCGCCATGGAGGACGATCCCATCGCTGTTTGCCTCGCTTTCGACATCAGCGGAAGCATGATCGCAGACCTAGCGGGAATGCGGCATGCCGCGGCGCGGTTTTTCAGGACCTCCAATTCCGGCGACGAGTTCTGCCTGGTGGAACTGGCTAGCGCGGCTCATCTCGCCGTTCCACTGACGCAGGACGCGGCCAAAGCCGATTACCAGTTGATGTACAGCAAAGGCGGAGGGTCCACGGCTTTGCTGGATGGCGTTTATCTGGGTTTGAATCAAATCAGAAAATCCAACACTTTGAGAAAGGCCCTGGTGATTATTTTCCGATGGCGGCGAAAATCACAGCCGCTATACGCCGGAAGAAGTAAAGGCCGCGATTCAGGAAAGTGACGTTCGCATCTATACGATCGGCCCTTGTGGAAACGGGATGGGCCCCAACTACAGCGATCAATATGTTCTGAGAATGTTAACGGAACAAACCGGAGGCCGAATGTTTATGGCGGGAGGCGCGTCGCTTGGGGATTTCGCCGACAAAATCGTGATCGATCTCCGAAATCGCTATCTGCTAGGCTACACCCCCAGCGATGCCGCACGCGACGGACGCCATCACCGCATTACAAGTGAAAGTTGCGCCACCTCGCGGATTGCCCAAGCTCGAAGCGCATTGGAGGAGGGGCTACTACGCCCCCGACCAATAGCAAGGCGGCTCGGGGGCCGTGCGGCGGCGGCTTAGTCAGTCGAAGGATTGCTGCTGAACACGCGATGGCTGTCGTCGTAGCCGAAGATCTCCGCATACCGGCCCCAGGCGATGACGGTGCGCAGCGTGGTCTCCGCATCGCTCTCACTGAGGTGATCTTCCAGTTCGGACTCGAATCTGTCTCGCGGAGCCGAGTGGCTTTCGCGCTCGTCCAGAACGTGCCGAATGTGCGCCACGAAAGGCACAAACCGCAACAGATGTTCCTTGAAGAGCCGCTTGCGCTCTTCGTCGTCGCTCTGCGCAAACACCCGCCCGGCCGCGGTCAACTTGATCGCGCCTTCCTTGAGCTCGGCAAACTCAAGAATATGCAGCGCTTCGGCCACTGCAAACAGATCCCTAGCGCGCAAGGCAGGCAGGCGAGCAACGTCGGCCAGGTCGGCCTGCCCATCGTTGGGCGGCACGGCTACTGCCTCGATGACTGCACTCATGAGGTGTGGCCCAACCGGAGCCAACACCTGTACCATGCCTCCATGAATCCCGCTCTGCGCCTGGATCGATTCGGCGGCGCGCGAAGTCAGGATCGAATAGAACTCATCCACGAGGCTGCGGAAGGCCTGGTCCAGCCGGTTCCGCGGATGAGCGAGCGGAATGGGAATCTCGGCGGCGATGCGCCCGGGGTTCGAAGCCAGCACCAGAATGCGATCACACATCAATACCGCTTCCTCGATATTGTGCGTTACCAGCAAGACCGATCTGGTGGGGAGCTGATGCTCGATCCAAAGATCCAGGAAATCGGTTCGCAGCGTCTCACTTGTCAAAACATCGAGCGCCGAAAACGGCTCGTCCATTAGCAGCATGGTGGGTTGGACCACAAAGGCTCTCGCAAACCCTACTCGTTGGCGCATTCCCCCGGAGAGTTCGCGCGGGTAAGCGGATTGGAAGCCGTCCAGACCAATCAGGTCAATGGCCGACATGGCGCGGCGCCGTGCTTCTTCCCGCGCCAGGCCCAGCGCATCCAGTCCCAGCTCGACGTTTTCGAGTACCGTGAGCCAGGGCAGCAGTGCGAACGTCTGGAAGACCACGGCGATGCCTTGCTCGGGCCGGGTCAGGGGCATGCCGCGATACAAAACGTCGCCGGAAGTTGGTTGCGTTAACCCGCCGGCGATGCGGACCAGCGTCGACTTGCCCGATCCAGAGCGGCCGAGCAGACCGAGAATTTCGCCATCCCGCAACGCAAGATTGATATCCGTCAAAACCGCCAGAGGTTCGCCGGAAGCCCGTGGAAAAGCTTTCGACACATGGCGCATTTCGAGCACGAGCTTCTTGTCATCGCTCGTCTTTTTCTCATCGCTGGCGGGATCTTTCAATCTAAACGGGTCCGCCTTTCTGCGAATGCGTAAAGCGGCCGCCACAGTATCCGGTTCATCGCGACCACCAGCACGGACATCACCGCGACACCCAGCGCGATACGGGGATAATCGCCCGCGTCGGTCATTTGCGCGATGTAGGCGCCGAGACCCAATGCGCTCAAATGCGTTGCACCCCAACTCACCTCTTCCGAAACGATGCTTGCATTCCAGGAACCGCCGGAGGCCGTGATGGCACCGGTGACGTAATAAGGGAAGATGCCCGGGAGCATCACCTCGCGCCACCAGCGCCAGCCTCGGACCCGGAAGCTGGCCGCAGCCTCGCGCAAGTCACTGGGAAAGGCGGTGGCGCCGGCAATGACGTTGAACAGGATGTACCACTGGGTTCCGAGGATCATCAAAGGAGTCAGCCAGATTTTAGGGTCCAGACGGAAGCGAACAATTCCGTAGACCACGATCGGGAAAAGCAGATTCGCCGGAAAAGCAGCCAGGAACTGAGCGACCGGCTGCACCTTCTCGGCCAGTCTGGGCCGCAGGCCGACGGCGACGCCGATCGGCACCCAGATTAACGAGGCGAGGGCGACGAGAATCATGACTCGCACAAGGGTGAGCCCACCGTTGCTGACGGCTACAGCCACGTCGCTCCAGGATAGCGATGGCGCCGCAAACCGTACCAGCTCCCTTCCGATGTAGATCAGCACAGCGGCGAGAGCGGCCAACCAGATCACATCCCCGACCTGATGCTGCCGTTTCGAGGCCCGTCGGCGCGTTCCGTGAATGAAGGAAAGACGGGATCGCATGATGTTCTTTGCCGCGCTCCCGATGGGCAGGCCGAGGCGCCCGATTGTGTGCGTCCGATGGAAGAGGTCCCGCAGCCAGCTCTTGGGGACAATTTGAGCCGCGGTCTGCTCAAAGCGAAACTTGTCGGCCCAGGCCACGGCCGGGCGAAACAGGAGCTGATCGTAGATGAGAATCGTGACCGTCATTGCGAGAATCGCCCAACCCACGGCCGCCAGATCGCGCTCTTTAATCGCTAATGCGACGTAAGAGCCGATGCCGGGGAGAGCAATCTGCGTGGCGCCGACCGAAATGGCCTCCGAGGCGACGACGAAGAACCAGCCTCCCGACATCGACATCATCGTGTTCCAGATGAGTCCCGGCATCGCAAACGGTACTTCGATGCGCCAGAAGCGCTGCCACGCCGACAGGCGGAAGCTGCGGGCGGCTTCATCCAGGTCGGCTGGAATGGTGATCAGAGCCTGATAGAAACTGAAGGCCATGTTCCAGGCTTGGGCCGTGAAGATGGCGAAAATCGCAGCGAGCTCCGGCCCCAGCGCGGTTCCCGGAAACAGGGACACGAAAAAGAGAACCGTGAAAGACA
>JASIGB010000522.1:0-7956 GCA_030045355.1 Bryobacteraceae bacterium | reverse complement strand
AGCCTCGCCAAGCTGCCGCACGAACTGAAGACCATTCGGCCGACTTTTCTACTGGCGCCTCCACGCGTATGGGAGCGTGTCTTCGCCAGCATCAACGCGGAAGTCAAAAAAAAGAGCGCCGCCGCGAGAAAGATGTTCGAGGGCGCCGTGGGATTGGGCGCCGAAGTGAGCCGCCTGCGCGAAGAAGGCAAGCCTGTCCCGAAGACGATGCGGGCGCTCCTGAAAATCGCCGATAGCCTGGTGTTCTCGAAAATTCGCACTCGTTTGGGCGGCCGCATACGCCTAGCGGCGTCCGGCGCGGCGCCACTCGGCCGGGATCTGGCGCGCTTTTACGCCGCCATCGGCATGCCGCTGATCGAGGGTTACGGGCTCACTGAGGGCGGCGTGGTCTGCCTGAACCCACCCGATCGTCCGAAGTCGGGAAGCATCGGCGTGAAACTTCCCGGCGTGGAATTGCGGCTGGCCGAAGACGGAGAATTGCTGGTCAAGAGTCCCACGCTGTTTTCCGGCTACCATAACGATCCGGAAGCCACTGCGTCCGTACTGAGAGACGGCTGGCTCTACACCGGCGACATCGCTGAATTCGATGCCGAAGGCTACGTCTATATCACCGGGCGCAAGAAAGAGCTGATCGTTTCCTCCAATGGCAAGAAGATTTATCCGGCGCGCATTGAAATGCTGTTCAAAACCGAGCCCATCATCAATCAGGTGGTACTGATCGGCGACCGGCTCCCGTACGTCACTGCTTTGCTGACCGTGAACGCCACGGATGGAGTGGGGTCACCAGAGGCCGAAGTAAAGAAAGCGGTGGCGCGGGTGAATCGCAAGCTGGCGCCTTTCGAGCAGATTCGAAAATTTCGGATTCTGGAGCGAGATTTTTCGATCGAATTGGGCGAGCTGACACCCACTATGAAGGTGCGGCGCAATCGCGTGCTGGAGAATCATCGGCACGTAGTGAGCGAGTTGTACATGGGCAAAGAGGAGAGCCAGTAGTTGGCTTCCGTTCCTCCCCGCGCCAAAATCATCCCGCATGAAATTACGCGCCACGGCGAGACACGGAACGATCCTTACTTCTGGCTGCGCGAGCGCGCCGATCCCGGCGTGATTCCGTATCTCGAGGCGGAGAACCGCTACACGGAGGAAGTGATGGCGCCCACCCGATCGCTTCGAGACGGGCTGTATCACGAGATTCTCGGCCGCATCCAGGAAACCGATCTCTCCGTGCCCGTCAAACGCGACGACTTTTTCTACTACACGCGCACCGAGGAAGGCAAAGCCTACTCCATCCAGTGCCGAAAACATCGCAGCCCCTTCGGTGACGAAGATGCCCCGGAGCAGATCCTGTTGGACGGCAACATCCTCGCCGAAGGACAGAAATATTTTCGGGTCGGAAATTTCGCCGTCAGCCCCGATCACCGGCTGCTCGCATACTCCATCGATCTGGAAGGCGACGAAGCATATACCATTTACGTGAAGAATCTCGAAACCGGCGAGCTGTTGCCGGATCGCATCGCCAACACGTATTACACGCTCGAATGGGCCAACGATAACCGCACTTTCTTTTACACCGTCCTCGATGAGGCGAAACGGCCGTATCGGGCTTTTCGACATACGCTCGGAGAGGCCTCGGACACATTGGTTTATGAGGAGACTGACGGCCGTTTTGCACTCGCGCTGCAAAAGACGCGCAGCCGCCGGTTCCTGTTCATCGACCTTTCGAGTCCCCTGACCTCCGAGCTGCGTTATCTCGAAGCGGACAATCCTCGCGGCGAGTTTCGCGTGATGCTGCCGCGCCGGCAAGGAATTGAGTATGACGCGTCGCATCACGGCGAGTATTTCTACGTCCGCACCAACGACGGCGCGAAAAACTTCCGGTTGATGCGGACGGAGATCTCGAATCCTTCGGAGGAGTCCTGGCACGAGGTAATTTCCGCCCGCGCGCAGGTGACCATCGAGGGCGTCGATTCCTTCGAGGATCACCAGGTGATTTACGAGCGTCAGACGGGCCTGGAACGGATTTGCATTCGCGATGGATCGGGCGCGTTCTCGCATTACATCGATTTTCCCGAGCCGGTTTACACCGTTTCAGCTTCAGGCAATGCGGAGTATAAAACGGACCTGTTACGTTTCAGCTATACCTCGCTGGTCACGCCTTTGTCCGTCTTCGATTACAATGTCCGCACGCGCGAGCGCGAATTGAAGAAGCAGTACGAAGTGCGCGGCGGCTACGATGCCTCGCAATACCGGTCCGAACGCATTTTCGCGAAAGCGCCCGATGGCGCGGAAGTGCCGGTTTCATTGGTGTATAAGAAGGGCTTTGAACGCAACGGCGCGAGCGCGCTGCTACTTTACGGCTACGGCGCGTATGGCCACAGCATCGACCCGCGATTTTCCTCGGACCGCCTGAGCCTGCTCGACCGCGGGTTCGTTTTCGCCATAGCGCACATTCGCGGCGGCGCCGAGCTGGGCGAAGAATGGCGCGACCACGGCAAGCTGCTCGAAAAGAAGAACACGTTCACCGATTTCATCGCCTGCGCCGAACACCTGATTGCGCAGCGTTATACGTCGAGCTCGCGCCTTGGGATCATGGGCGGCAGCGCGGGCGGCCTGCTGATGGGCGCGGTGCTCAATCTGCGGCCCGAGCTGTTTCACGCCGCCATCGCCAAGGTGCCGTTTGTCGACACGTTGAATACAATGCTCGACCCAACGCTGCCGCTCACGATGGCCGAGTACGAGGAATGGGGCAATCCGGAAGACGAGCAATACTACAAGTACATCCGCTCCTATTCGCCCTACGATAACGTCACCGCGCGCGAATATCCGATGATGCTGGTCACCGCGGGCTTGAACGATCCGCGCGTTTCCTATTGGGAGCCGGCCAAGTGGGTAGCGAAGCTCCGCGCGCTGAAGACCGATTCGAACATTCTGCTGCTCAAAACCGATCTCGAAAGCGGGCACTTCGGGCCGTCGGGCCGGTACGAAACCATCAAGGAAACGGCGTTCGATTATGCGTTTCTGCTGATGGCGCTAGGCGGTCACGCTTTTAAACAGTGAGCGATAAAAGCGTGCGCTTAACCACGCCCCTGGTCAGCGGCACCTTGTACTTGTTTTTCGCCAGTGGATGCGCGCCTTCGATGGCCGCTTCTCCAGCCTGCGCCGCCAACTCCGGCGTGAGGCGCTGACCCGCGAGCATTGCTTCCACTTTCGGAAGCCGCCACGGAATGGGAGCCACTCCGCCCAGCACGACCCGCGCGCTGCGGCAGGTTTCGCGATCCATCTCCAGCACGATCGCCGCGCTGACCACGGCGTGCGTCCACGCTTCGCGATCGAGAATCTTGTGATACGTGCTGCGCGTTCCCGGCCGCGCCGCGGGCAATCGCACCGCCGTCAGCACTTCGTCCTTGGACAAAACGTTTTCGCGCGATGCATCCACGCGCGGCAGCTGGAAGAACTCCGCCGCGGGCATCGTCCGCTCACCGGATGGCCCAGCCACATGAAACTCCGCGTCCAACGCCACCAGCGCGGGCGCGGTATCGGAGGGATGCACGATGTAGCTGGGTCCGCCGCCAAAGATAGCGTGAAACTGGTTCTCACCCGACGCCGAAAAACAAATTTTGCCGCCGTTCTTTAAACAGGGAAATCCGTTGCGGAAATACCAGCACCACGGACGCTGGCACACGTTCCCCGCCAGCGTTCCTGCATTGCGAATCTGCGGAGTGCCGACGTTTTCCGCTGCCTCGGCCAGCACCGTGTACTCTTTGCGAATGCGTGCATCGCGGCTAATGGTGTCGAGCGTCGTGAGACCGCCGATCTTCATATGCCCACGCTGCGTCTCGATCTGATCCAGGCCGCGGATCGTCTTCAGATTCACCAGCACGTCCGGCTCAACCAGGTGCTCCTTCACCATGCCCAGCAGATCGCTGCCGCCGCCAACGATGGAAGCGCTGCGCCCTTGCTGGTGCGCCTGGTTGAGCAAGCCCACGGCTTCGCGAATACTTTTCGGATTCGAGTTGGTAAACGCTCTCATGCCAGCACCTCCAGCAGCTTCTCGCGCGTGATCGGAAGGTCCTTGATGCGCTTGCCGGTGGCGTTGAAAATCGCATTCGCCACCGCCGCCACCGAGGGAATGATGCTCGATTCACCGATGGACTTGGCGCCGTACGGCCCGTATTCGTCTACCGTCTCGACGAACAGCACGCCGATTTGCGGCGTATCCAAATGCGTCATCACTCGCGCGCCGTAATAGCCTGCGTTGAGGGCAACACCGTGCGCGCGATCGTACAGCAGCTCTTCGTGCAGCGCCATCCCGATCCCTTGGACAGAGCCGCCCTTCACCTGGCTTGCGCACGTAAGCGGATTGATGATCCGCCCGCTGTCGTGAGCGGCCAGAAACTTGGTTACGCGCACGTGGCCCAGTTCGGTATCCACCTCCACTTCGGCGAAATGCGCCGCGAAGGCATATCGGGCTGTATCCTTGGGTTGAGCCGGATCGGAGTTCGCGGTGCCGGTGCGGATCTCGTTGCCTTGCGGCATTCCCTTGTCGGCGATCTGCTGCTTCAGATCTTTCACGGCCTGGATCACGGCGTACCCGGTGTGCGTGGTGGTGCGGCTGCCGGATTCGCCCACCGAATACGGACAGGTTTCGGTGTCGCCGCTGACTACCGATACGCTCGCGAGCGGCACGCCCAACTCCTCGGCGGCAATCAACGCCATAGTGGTCTTGGCGGCGGTGCCGATATCGGTGACGCCGACGTGCAATTCATGTTGCCCTTGCGAATTGAGGTGAATCACCGCGCTGCTGCGTCCCACCGCCGCGCCGAATGCGCCCATCGCCATGCCGACGCCGCGCTTCACCGGACCCGAGCCCTCGCCGGGCGCGTGCCAGCGTTTCTTCCATTCGAAGGCCTCGGCGCCGCGCAGTACGCAATCCTCGAGGCCGAAGCTCGTGTATGAGAACTGGTCGCGAAACTTTCGCGTCATGTTCTTCACGCGGAAATCCACCGGATCCATCTTCAACTCATACGCGATGTGATCCATCAGCGATTCGATGCCGAAGACGCCTTGCGGATAAGCCGGCCCGCGGAAATTCGCCGACACGGCCATGTTGGTCAGCACCGGATAAACCAGCTTCTCGACGTTCGGGCAGCGGTATACCTCGATGCCCGCGATGTCACCCGAGCTTTTCCGGTACGGCCCCATGCCGCTGTAGCCGCGGAATTGAATCGCGGTCAGCGTGCCGTCATTCTTCACGCCCACCTTGTAATACTGCTTGGTGGGCCAGCGGCCGTGCACCGCAATGAAATCTTCCTTGCGGGTGAACTCCAGCTTCACCGGCGCGCCGGCTTTTTTGGCCAGCATCGCCACGATTAAATCCGAATCCTGGCATTGGTTCTTATTGCCGAACCCGCCGCCCATGAATTCCGCGATGACGCGCACGTTTTCGGGCGGCAGTTTCAAATCATGCGCGATCTCGGTGCGGCAATTCGCGATGCCCTGAGTGGGAGAATAAACGGTCAGCTTGTCACCATCCCACTGCGCGACGCCGGATCGGATTTCGAGCTGCGCGTTGTTC
Source organism: Bryobacteraceae bacterium (assembly GCA_030045355.1). GTDB lineage: Bacteria > Acidobacteriota > Terriglobia > Bryobacterales > Bryobacteraceae > Palsa-89. The sequence goes on along the minus strand of JASIGB010000522.1, from coordinate 2,384 downwards.
AAATGAACCGAAATGTACTGATCCTCGAAAACCCGGTCGGCATCGGCTAAGCCTACAACGAGACTTCCCTGACGATACGTCTCCGGCTGATGCTGGCCTTTGTTGTCCGGTGAAAGATTGCCGCCCGGCTGAATCTCCGGCGCGCCGGGTTTCAGCGCTTCTTCGGGATCCAGGACAAACGGCAGCACCTCATAATCCACGTCGATGAGCCGCATCGCGTCTTCGGCCGCATGCCGGTCCACCGCCGCGACGGCCGCCACGGCGTCGCCCACGAAGCGCACGGGATTATTGAACAGATAGCGCTTGTTCTTGGTGTCGCCGCTGCCCCAAACCACGTCGCAATTGTCGTGTGTGAGCACGGCCTTCACGCCCGCGAGCGCGAGTGCTTTCGAAACATCGATGCGGCGGATGCGCGCGTGCGGATGCGGGCTGCGCAGCACGCGGCCGTACAGCATGCCGGGCACATGCACATCGGCGGTGTACTTAGCCCGGCCGGTCACGCGTTGCAGCGCGTCAATGCGCGAGGCTGGATGGCCGACGGTTTTCATCGCGCTCATGCCGTCCTCCCGATCGCACCGGCGCTCGATGCCGCCAATACCGCTTCCACGTAGCGATTGTAATTCGAGCAGCGGCAGATATTGCCCGTCATCGCGTGGCGGACTTCGTCCTCGGTGGGATGCGGATTGCGGTCGAGCAGCGCTTTGGCGGCCATCAATTGCCCCGATGTGCAGTAGCCACACTGCGGACCGTCGTGCTCGATAAACGCTTCCTGCAAGGGATGTAGGTGTTCACCGTGCGCCAGGCCTTCCACCGTCTCCACCTTGCGCCCATCGGCCCACACCGCGAGCTGGCTGCACGAATAGACCGGTTTGCCGTCCAGCAGCACGGTGCAGGCGCCGCATTCGCCGCGGTCGCAGCCGATTTTCGTGCCGGTGAGTCCCAGATGATCGCGCAACACCTCCACCAGCGTCCAGCGGTCTTCCACCTCGACGCGATGCTCCGTGCCGTTCACAACGAGTCGAACGATAGTGCGTGGAGCGGAAGGTCCGTTGGCGTCGGAAGTCGCTTCCTGGGCCGCGAGCGGAACACTGGTCGCGACCACAAGCCCGGCGCCTGTGCTTTCCACGAACTGCCGGCGTGAGATTTTGCTCATTTCGCCTCCAGGTTCGATTTTATGACTTTCGCCGGTCCTCTAGGATCTTGACAAACGACCGGGTGTGCAGCTCGTCGAGCGTGAGCCCGGACGCCGCCGCTTCCTCCTCGGTGAACGCGCCGCAGTTCACCCCGCGCAGCAGAAAATTGAGCAGCCCTTGGCCGGTGGCCGCATCGTCGAAGACATCGCCCACCAGCGTCGCTTGCGCCGCTTTATCGATGAAATTGCGTAAGCGCGCGGTCGCCGAATCCAGGCTTTTCAGAAAAAATGCGAAGACCGCCGCGTAGCGCGTCGGAAGCTGGCCCGGATGCAGGTCCCAGCCCTGGTAATAACCGTTCGAGAGCGAGCGCTGCACCAAATCGAAATGATGCCGCATGGCGCGCTGCACGATGGCTCGATTCTCGGCGCGTTCGCTCTCGTTGGCGGGCGTGCGATAGCGCGGAATGGGCAGAATTGTGCTAGGCCCGTCGGAAAGGAACACGCCGCGATCCGCTGCGCACACCTGCAAAACGTTACGCGCGAAGTCGCACGCCGGATGATCCAGCCGCTGCTCGGCCGCCGCGATGTTGCAACTCGCCGAATAATCATACGGGCCGAAATGCAGGCCGCGACAGCGCCCGTTCGCGGCTTCGACGAGTTTCGGAATGGCGAACGAGCCCGAAGCATCGATGATCGCCTGCGGGGTCTCGATCATTAGCTCGATTTTGATCGCACCCGCAATCAGCTTATGCCGCGATTCTGCGTGGTCCAGCAATGCCGACAGCTCCGTCACTTGCGCGGGAGTTGTGATCTTCGGGAGCGTCACGACGAAATTCGGTGGCAGTCCGTTCGATTGCGCCAGAAGCTCGGTGAGAAACAGATCCAGCGTGCGTGCCGCGCGCGCGGCCAGCGCCGGAGTGAGCGGTTTGATGCGAATGCCAACGAAGGGCGGAAATCCGGGCTTTTGCGCTGCCTGCGCCACGAGGCGCGCTGCCGACACCGCGTGCCCGTCCTCTTCCGCTTCGCTCCGATACCCGTAGCCGTCTTCGAAATCGATCCGAAAATCTTCCACCGGCTCGCGTTCGAGCTTCGCGATGGTGCGCTGGTAGACCACAGCGGCGAGTTCGCCCGGGGGCAGGCCCAGGCATTCGGCGAACGTGGCCGCATCCGGCGCGTAATTGCGGATCAGGTCGAGCGCAAGTGCTCCCAATCGCGCCGGAGTCTCTGCCTTGAAGAGCTGCGCGCCGCCGTA
>JASIGB010000521.1:0-3520 GCA_030045355.1 Bryobacteraceae bacterium | reverse complement strand
GATTTCGGGAGCGGTGGGGTCGAACGGATTGCGGGGAAGAGTTTTGCCGTCCACCACGGGCGCGAAGCGCAGCGCCGGATCGCCGAACATGCCCTTCCCGGCCGTGGCTGCAATCAGCCGCTCGACGGGCATGCTCTGCAACTCGCCGATCTGATTCGGCTTCAGCCCAACCTTGGCGAGAAACGCTTCCGTGGATTGGTTGGCGGCATCGCGCGGAACTCCCCGCAACGACGCGCCGCTCTCGATCACCGCGCGATGAAACAAGCCGTGCGCCGCGGGCATCGCGAGCAGCGTGGAAACCTTCGCGCCGCCGCCGGATTGTCCGAAGATGGTGACGTTGCCGGCATCGCCGCCGAAGTTGGCAATATTATCCCGCACCCATTCGAGCGCGGCCACAATATCGAGCATCCCGACATTGCTCGCGCTCGCGTATTTCGCCCCGCCCAAATCGGCGAGATACAGATACCCGAACGCATTGAGCCTGTGATTGACCGTAACCACGACCACGTCGTGGCGGCCCGCAAGACGCACGCCGTTGTAAATCTGGAAGCCGCCTGAACCGGAGGTGAATCCGCCGCCATGCAGCCAAACCATGACGGGGCGCTTGCGTGCGGCGTTCGCAGAGGGAGTCCAGACGTTCAGCACCAGGCAATCCTCGCCCATGGGCTCACCGGGATCCACGGCGGCCACTTCGGGAATCAGGCCGGACGCGGCTTGCGGCGAGCGATGGCCGAGTTCGATGCAGTCCTTTACATCGCCCCAGGGCTGTGACTTCTGGGGCGGCAGGAACCGGGCCGAGCCGGCGCTGGAAGCGCCGTACGGGATTCCGCGAAACGCGCTGACCTGACCCTCGGCGACTTTGCCTTCGATCACGCCCCGCACTTTACCGGCAGTTGTTTCGACAACCGGCCCGGACACGCCGCCGCTAGCGGGCGCGGCCCAGGATTTCGCGAGCGCGCCGCCGGCGAGGGAACCGGCAGCGAACGTGGTGCGGTGCAGAAAGGCGCGGCGATTCATGGTGCGCATTATACATCTAGCTGCGTCGCCGGAGCCCAATTCGTGGAGCAGGCTGGCAGGAAAAGCTAGCCCAGAAAACCGATCGCGCGGCCAGCCCAGCCCACCCCGAACCACAGGCATAGCACGACCGCCGCGGCGATCTTACCGCCCACGGGCGCCACTTTGTCTTCCCGCGCTACGATCCGGTTGTAAACCGTGAACTGGAACAGCAGCGCCGCGAACAGGAACATCATTTTGACCCGGAAGGAAGTATTGCTGTAGCATTTCATGGCTTCCGACGTGAACAGCAGGATTCCCGAGACCAGCATCACCGCCAGACTCCACCGGTTCCAGGGGCGCAAGGCCTTCGCAACCGCCGAAATGGGCTGCGTCCGATAGATCAACCCAAACTGGCGCATCGCCAGGATCACGAACGAGCCCAGCAATATCGTGAGGCCGAAAAGATGGAAGTTCTCGATGATCGGGAAAGCGACGCGCGAATTGCGAATCATTTGCCCGATTAGAGAGCCGTCGCACCATTGAAAAAAGGGAGCTAGGAATGTCATCGATCGAAAGCCTCGGCTCGCTTACTTAGAACGTGTACGCCATCGTGCGGCCGCAGGTGATGATGGCGGCCCATAAGATCAGCGATGCCCAGCCCGCGATGCGAGCCTCCATGGGCGGCACCAGCGCGTTGTCCCATTTGTCCACCTTGCGATAGATGCCGCGCTCGAACGCGATGGCGTTGACGGCCGCCAGCACCAGAAGGATCACCTTGGTCTTGAAAAAAATGCTGTTGTAGGCCTTTACCGCCTGGCACCAGAAAAGGAAAATGCCGGTGACGGTCATGATGGCAAAGCCGGCGAACATCCACGGCTTGATCTGTTCGTAAACTTCCGTCACCGGACGGGTCTTCATGGTGTAGCCCATCAGGCGCAGATCGGAGACCAGCAGCAGCCCGACAGAAATCGATAGCCCGAGCACGTGGGTGCTTTCGATGATGGGGAACATCCAAATGGATTCGCGAAGGGATGTGCCGAGCTGAGTGTCTTGCAGCCACTGGCACATGCTCAATAATGACATCTACGTGGAAACCTCCTTGAGGGACCTCGCGCTATTCATGATATGCAATTGAACGACGTTGCTGCTAAGCCTTTAGGTTACAATCGCATGGCGAGGCCGCTGGGGCGCAAGGCCGTAATCCGCCGGTAAGTTTCGCGTTCTCTGCTCAGGACCGCATGGTGGTGAGTTGGGATGTTGTGCCAACGTTCCCTCTGGATAGTGGTTGGATTGCGTGGCGTACATTCTCAACGTGCCGTATTTGTACTCATACGAACACCGGGAAGGATCGGCCGGCCGTCGCCACAAGTGGCGACGCCGCACGCGCCCAGAGGGCACCCGGTGCGTGCGCCACACAACATGCGTGAGCCTTACAGGCGGATTACGGTCGCCGGCAGGGCCCGAACGTGAGGCGCCGCTAGGAGGAAAAGATCAAGCTCTGTGAACGGAGGGAGCACGCCAGCGGAAGCCCGGATTAGGATCGGCGTCCCAACCCAGGCCTCTCGCCGGTATCAGTTACTGAATGTTAGTTAGTGGGTGCCGCCTGCTTCGACGGGTGCGGTGCCACCTAAGATAACTTTCGACTTAGTACCGCCTAAGTCGAGTTCCTTCAGCTTGGCTTGACCGTTCTCGGTCATGATGTCCATCTGGGTCTCGGAATACTTCGAGCCGTTGGCTTCCACCTTCCCTGGAACCTCAACCACGGTTTTTCCCATCTTAAATGTGACTTTTTCGCCTTCTACCTTTACCTGGTAGTCGCCAGGTTTCAGTTCGTTTTGGCCAACCCAGGTGGGATCGACAATCCGAACATGGTAGGTTTCGGCGGCGGTGGCGATGCCGAGCGAAAACACACAAACTCCCAGCATCAGTTTATTGATATTCATGTAACTTGCTCCTTAGATTGAATGGCGTGTGGTACAGGCTCAACGAGGAGTGTGGTCATTCCGAATGTCTACGGGCCACATTTGTAGGAACGTCTGGGGAAAATGAAAGGTTACTCGCCGAAGATTAAAACTTAGCAAAGATTTAATAATGTGTTACTTAGCGAATGGCGGACATTGGATGAAAGCTTCTGCCCGTTGGTTGCAACATAAAACACGTCGATTGCTTTATGCCCCTCGGTGTCGATCAGTACTACATCGATGTTGCAGCCGGCAGTGGAAATGGCCGAAGCTAAATCATAGAGGAGCCCTGGCCGGTCCTCGGCGACGATTTCGATCAGCGTGGCGTTCTCACAGGCCTGTGAGTCGAAGTTCACGTGCGGCTGCACGGTGCGCCTCTTGGAACGGTTCGCCGCGGCGCGGCCGCGCAGAAGCTCCTCGGTATTCTGCCGGCCCTGAGCGACGTCTTCGAGCACTTGCGTGAGCCGCGTGGTTTCAGTCGGATTCAGCTCCAGCGTGCGCTTAGGATCGGCAAAGATGAACGTGTCCAAAATCCAGCCTTGATCGTTGGAGAAAGCCTCGGC
>JASIGB010000520.1:0-4280 GCA_030045355.1 Bryobacteraceae bacterium | reverse complement strand
GCAAAAGAAGGAACGCCGGCGCCACTCGCGCAGCCGAATCAGCCAGATCACGCCTTTCCTTTGGGAAGACGAGGATGGGCATGAACAACTGGTGCAGGGCCGGTTGATCGACGTTTCCGTTTCGGGCGCGAAGATCTGGGTTCCGGTCAGATTTCCGGCACGCGCCCTAGTCACTTTCAACTGCGCAGCGCTGGGTGTCGGAGGCCGGGGAACCGTTCGCTACTGTAACGCCAGCAAGTCGGGATTTGAGGTCGGACTGGAGCTGGGAAGTGGCACTGGCTGGCGGGATCAAAACGTGGATCTACGAAACCTCGCGGCGGGAATCGAGGCAGCCGGCCAATTGGATTCGCAAAAGGCCTTGGCCGAAACAGCAACCGAGCAAGCTCCTAAAGCCCGGTAATTCTCCCCGAAAATACGCCTTCTTCCTCCGCGGACTGGTTCGCCGGGCGGCGGGGCGAACGGTTGAATGGCGCTGATCCACCGGTTCTGGTGGAGGCGAACGGCGAACAAATTCGAATGCTGCGGCGTCCTTTGCGCACCCGGCATTTTCAGCCGCTATGCCCGCCAGGGCTGAAAGAAATGTTGGAACGAACCGGTTAGTCGGAAGTTGTTTACGCCGGACGCCGCACCGAGTGTTCCAGTTGGAGCATTGTGTTGCGGCTCGCGCGGCGGACCTCTTTGGCTTCGGCGAGAGCTTGGCCGGCGAACGCCATCAGGCTCTCGGCGTCGGCTCCGTTGTCGGGGAAGCACGCGACGCCGAAGGTCAGGCCGGAACTTTCTTCGCCGCACAAGCTGTGGCAGGCGTTGGCCACCAGGCGATGCAGCGCGTCGATCTTGCCGGCCAATTCGTCGCGGCGGGCGCCGGCCAGCAAAAGGACGAATTCATCCGGCCCGGTGCGGGCGACGTAATCGATGCTGCGCGAATTGTTGCGCAGGATGCTCCCCACCAGCTTCAGGTACTCGTCGGCGGTCGGAGCACCGAAGAGCTCGTTGATGCGGCGGAATTCGTCGATGTCGGCCAGCAAAATAGTGACCGGCTTGCGCTGCGCAACGAAGCAGTCCTGGAGGTAGGCCAACAGCGCCGAACGCGTCGGCAGGCCCGTAAGTTCGTCCACCCCGGCGCCCTCCTGAGCCTTCTGGAAGCGGATGGCGCCGTCCACGGCACGCGCGATGTCGCTTTTGATCGCGAGCAGAATGCGGAGATGGTCGGCGTTGTAAGCGTCTTTCTCGGTGCGGTACAAGGTAACAGCGCCGCTGATCTGATCTACGCCGTCGCCGAGCGGAATGGACAGCGCTGAGTTCAGCGCGCCCAGCTGGCCGGAAGCTTCGGCGTATCCCGGTTCCACCGCCGGATTGCCGTTGACGATGGCCTTGCGGTTTTCCACCACCCATCCCGAGAGCCCGTGACCGACGGGAATCTCGAGCGAGGCGAACACCTGACTGGTCAAGCCGCTGGTGTAGCGCGCCTTCAGGACGGATTTTTCCTGGACATAGATGGCCAAGCAATCGTAAGGAACGAGCTGCTTCAACCTGGCGGCAAGAATCGAAAGAATATCTTCCATGCGCAGGGTCTTGCTCAGATCGAGCGCCAGATCGACAATTACCCGCATCTCCTCGCGCGCCGAAGCGATGGAATCCACCGCCGGGCGGCTGCCCGCCGGAGCGGACGCGCTCTTCTCGTAGCCGGCATCGGGCGCCGCGCCGGGGCTGACGATCAGATCCTTGCTCAATTTATGATTGCGCAGAGGAGTGCTTTGGGCGAGCTGCTCAAACTCGCGATAGTTGGCCTTGAGGATGTCCACCACTTGTGGGTCGAAGCTCTTGCCCGCCAGGTCCGCGACGTAATTCATGGCTTCGTCGAGCGGCAGCGCCCGCCGGTATTGGCGGTCGCTCGCCAGTGCATCCAGGCAATCCACCGCCGAGAGAATGCGCGCCCCGATGGGGATGTCCTCGGACTTTAGTCCGTCGGGATAGCCGCTGCCGTCCCACTTTTCGTGATGCGAACGGACAATGGGCGCCACCGGATAAGGAAACGCGACCTGTTCCAGGATTTCGGCGCCGACTACCGTGTGGACTTTCATCTTCTCGAATTCTTCCGGCGTCAGCTTGCCCGGCTTCGAAATGATGTAATCCGGCACGGCCAGTTTCCCGATGTCATGCAGAATCGAGGCGGCTTGCAGGGCATGCACTTCGTCGGAGGAGAGCCCCAAATGCTTGGCCAGTTCGAGTGAATAGACCTGCACGCGCCGCAGGTGATCTCCGGTGCACTCATCCTTGGCTTCGATGGCGGTGGCCAAAGCCTCGATGGTGCGAAGATGCAGCGCCGCCATGCTTTCGGCATGCGCTTTTTCCGCCTCCATTTTGCCGAAATAGAGCCGGACCGAGCGGTAGATCAAGTACAGCGGAGGCAGCAAGGCGAGCGTGAAGGTCCACCCCACGCGTAGAGAAGCCTGGTGCACGAGTTCAGCGACTGAGACGCCCACCAGGTAATAGAAGAACATCCAGTCGTAAAGATGGCTCACGACGGTCCGCAGGTTTTGCCCTTCGGTGAGAGCGATCACGGTTCCCAGGAGCACGTTGTTGACGATGAAATAGCCGATGCCGGCCAAGGTGAGGCGGAACAGTTCACCTTCCTGCAAATTCGTGAACCAATGCCGGTGGTAAATGTAAATGCCCGTTCCCGCCGCCAGCGCGATCGAACCCAAATTGAAGAAAAAATGGATCGGTTTCACGAACCCGCGGCCGTACCAGATTAAATAGGCCGTGGCGCTGGCTACGGCGAGAAACAAGGTCTCGGGCGGATTGAGCTCCGTCATGGCCAGCATGATGACGATGAAGGCGAGCGACGTGGAGCCCTTTACGCCCGGGAAGGCGATCTTCATCCCGGAAGTGGCCAAAGTAAGAAGAAGATAGACTGCAAACTGCGGCTGAGCGCCGGGGATCCAGCCACGGAACGCCAAGGCCATGGTCGCCAGGCCCGCCACGCCGACTAAGCCCACAAACAGCCTGGCTCGAAGAGGTGTTCTCGGCTGAAGCTCGGGATGTTCCACGCGCAATAATCCTCGCCCCTAGCGGCTTTCCCCCGAATGGAGCGACACTTCTTGCGCCCCAAAAGCCGTTGGCACCTTCATGCGTACTCATCGGCAACGCCGGAGCGGAACTTTATGGAGATGAAAGGGTTGTGCGGCGTCAGCCTACTCTGCCCGTAAGACGATGGCGGGGTCTACGCGGGTGGATCGTAAGGCCGGCGCCAAGCTCGCCGCCACCGCAACCGATAGGATGAGCAGCGAGACCAGCACCAGAGTGACAGGATCGGCCGGCGTCACGCCGAACAGAAATCGCGCGATGATCCGGCTGCCGGCCAGGCTGATCGCTATGCCGATGGCCAAACCGAGCAATGTGAGACCAGCGACACGAGAAAGAACCAGTCGCAGGATGCCCGATGGTTCGGCGCCGAGCGCTACACGAATCGCGAGCTCGGCCACGCGTTGCGAGACCGAATAGGCGACTACACCGTACAGCCCGAGCGCAACCATAACCAGCGCCAGCGCGGCAAAAGCGCTCACCAGAAACGTGCGAAAGCGGGGCTGTGCGATGGAACTCGCCACCAACTGATCCATCGTGCGGACATTGTAGAGCGGCTGCGCGGGGTCCAAAGAGCGAAGCTCGCCGCGCACCGCCGATGCCATTGCGGCAGGATCGCCGGCCGTGCGGATCACAAGCGCCATGGCCCCTTCGGCGACATTCATCGCGTCGGGCCGAATCTGGAGGTAATGATAATACGTTTCCGGATTCGTCACGGTGTCCAAACCGGCGTACTTGACGTCGCCCACCACGCCTATGATCGTGGACCAGGAATGTTGTTCCTCGTCCACGCCCGAAAGAATGCGCTGGCCGATCGGATTTTCGCCGGGCCAATAGCGCCGCGCCGCGGTTTGGTTGATGATGACCACCTTGGGCGTGCTCCGGTTGTCGCGCTCGTCGAACAGGCGGCCGCGGAGCAGGGGGATGCGCATGGCTTCGAAATACCCGCTGCTCGCGGTGCGGAACTTGGCGCGCGGCTGATCGGTGTGGTTCGTCAAACGCGGTTGCCCTTCAATCTGAAAGTTGAGGCTGGCGTCGTCGCCGCTGAGGGGCAGAAAGCGGCAGAAGCCGGCCTGCTCGACGCCGCGCAGATGATCGACGCGCTCCAGAAGCTGTTCGTAGAAAGCTCCGATCTTTTGGCCCTGATAGCGGACCGGGGGCAGTGACAACTGCATGGTAATCACGTGGTCGGCGTG
>JASIGB010000519.1:0-4277 GCA_030045355.1 Bryobacteraceae bacterium | reverse complement strand
CTGTATTTGCGCGAGATTAAGAACCAGCGCCCGCTCACGCCCGAGTTCAACGAAAACCTGCGCGAAGGTTTTCTAAAGGAGACGGAGCTGCTATTTGAAAGCATCGTGCGCGAAGACCGCAGCATCGTCGATTTGCTCGATGCCAATTATACGTACGTCGACGAGCGTCTCGCCCGGCATTACGGAATCACCGGCGTGCATGGCAGCCAGTTCCGGCGCGTCGCGCTTCAGGACGACGCGCGCCGCGGCCTGCTGGGCCAATCCAGTTTTCTGCTCGTGACGTCGGTGGCGAATCGCACGTCGCCGGTGGCGCGCGGCAAATGGATTTTGGAGAATATTCTCGGTGCGCCCGCGCCGCTGCCGCCTCCCAATGTTCCCCCGCTCAAAGAAAACGAGGGCGCCCCACAGCCCACCTCGCTAAGAGCGCGCATGGAAGCGCACCGAAATAACCCAACTTGCGCGGCGTGCCACAAGATCATGGATCCGATCGGATTCTCGCTCGACAACTTCGATCTGATTGGCACCTGGCGCTCGAGCGACAGCGGCCAGCCCATCGATGCGACCGGCCAGCTTGTAGACGGCACCAAGCTCGACGGCCCGGCCAGCCTGCGCGAGGCATTGTTGAGCCGCTCGGACGTATTCGTCGAAACGGCCACCGAGAAGCTGCTGACGTACGCCACCGGCCGCGCGCTCAAGTATTACGACATGCCGGCCGTGCGCGCCATCGTGGCGCAGGCGGCCAAGGATAACGATCGGTTTTCGGCCCTGATCCAGGGCATCGTGCACAGCGATCCATTTCAGAAGAGAATGAAGCCAGAGGAGTCGCGCGCCGTAGGAGGGCAGCCTTGAGGATCATCACGAAAAAACATCTTCCGCGCCGGACGTTTTTGCGCGGAGTAGGCGTTTCGGTGGCTCTGCCGCTGCTGGATTCCATGGTGCCGGCGCAAACCGCGCTGGCGAGTACGGCCGCCCATCCGGCCAGCCGCTTGAGCTGCATCTACGTGCCGCACGGCGCCACGATGTACAAATGGACTCCGGAGGCGGAGGGCACGGGCTTTGCATTTCCCGAAATCCTGGCGCCGCTCGAGAAATTTCGCGATCGCGTCAACATCGTCTCCAACCTGGCGCATCCTGCCGCGGGAGGCGCGGGCTCGGACGCGGGCGCCGATCATGCGCGTTCGGCCGCGGTGTTCCTGAGCGGCGTCCATCCGGAGCGCGAAAATATCCGCGTCGGCCCGACCATCGATCAGATCGTGGCCGAGCACCTGGGCCAGGACACGCCTCTGCCGTCGCTCGAACTGTCGATCGAAGATGTCGCGCTGAGCTGTGGGTCCGGCTACGCGTGCGCGTATACCAACACCATCGCTTGGAAGACGCCCGCCACGCCGCTACCCATGGAAAACAATCCGCAAGTGGTTTTCGAAAAGTTGTTCGGCGACGGGAGCAACGATGCGGACCGGCAGGCGAGAAAACAATTGAGCCGCAGCCTGCTCGATTCCGTGATGGAAGAAGCGGCCACGCTGCAGCGCGGCCTGCCTGCTTCCGATCGCGCGCGCCTGAACGAATATTTCGATGACATCCGCGAGATTGAGCGCCGCATCCAGAAGGCCGAGCAGCAGGCGCGCACGGATGTGAAGCTGCCAGATTCACCGACGGGTGTTCCCGAGGCTCTGGACGATCACTTCAAGATCATGTTCGACATGCAGGTGCTGGCGTTCCGCGCCAACATCACGCGCGTGGCCACGATGATGTTCGCGCGTGACACCAGCGGCGCGGTGTATCCCAAGAGCAATGTGCGCGAGGGCTTCCACGTCGCGTCGCATCACGCCAACAATCGCGCCAATATGGACCGCTTCGCGCTGATCAACCGCTATCATGTGGAAATGCTGGCGTATTTTCTGGACAAACTGAAGAACACCCCGGACGGCGACGGCAGTTTGCTCGATCATGCGATGGTGCTATACGGCAGCAGCATGAGCAACGGAAACCAGCACGATCACGATCCGCTGCCGGTGGTGCTGGCCGGCGGCGCATCGGGGCAACTCAAGGGTGGACGGCATTTGCAGAACGCGCCGCACACGCCCATGTCGAACCTGCTGCTCAGCATGATGAACAAGCTGGGAGTGCCGGCGGATCATCACGGCGACAGCACGGGCAAGCTCGAAATCTGATCTGTCACGACTTATTGTTCGATCCGGCCGGCGCGCCCAACTCCCCGGCTACTTTGGTCGCTTCTTCAATCGCGCGCGCCAGCACGGAACGGATCTTGCCATCTTCGAGCATCAACAGACCGGCTATCGTGCAGCCGGCGGGTGTGGTGACGTCGTCGCGCAATGCGGCCGGATGGCGGCCGGAAGCTTGCACCATCTTGGCCGCTCCCACCGCGGTCTGCGCCACCAACTGAAGCGCGAGCTGGCGCGGCAAGCCGACGCGAACGCCCGCGTCCGCGAAAGCTTCCATGATCAGGTAATGATACGCCGGGCCGCTCGCGCTGAGCGCGGTCACGGCGTTGAAGTAGCTTTCTTCCGCCGGAATGCACTGGCCCACGGCTTCAAAGATACGTTGGGCGCGCGCCATGTGATCCGCTGTCGCGTAAGTGCCGGGACAAATCACGGTCATCCCTTCGCGGACCACGCACGGCGTGTTAGGCATCGCGCGAACCCACGGATTCTTGGTTCCAAGCGCCGCTTCCAATTGCGCGATGGTGGCGCCTGCCATGATCGAAATCAGCAGTGTTTCTGGACGCAGCCCGGCCTGTTTCAATGCGGCGGCGACGCTCGCGGCCTGCTTGGGCTTTACGCAGATCAGAATCAAGCCGGAGTCGCGGACCCGGGCTTTGAAGTCCGGGTCCACTGGAATACCGAGCTCTTTGGACGCCGCCTCACAACTGCCGTGGGACTTCGCGCTGGCCCAAGCCTGGTCGCGTCCAAGCGCGCCGCTATCGATCAGACCATGCAACAGCGTGCGGCCCATCACGCCCGCGCCGATCACGCCCAGCGTTTCACCGTCGGCGATCAGCTTGAGTTGCCGGCTGTTCACTACCGGCTCACTATTTGGATGCCCCGCGCGCGGGCGGTGGAGGAAGCGTGCCGCCTTCGGCGAGCGTCTTCATGTTTTCGAGCGCCTGCGTGAACCGCGTACGCCTTTGCTCGATATCTTTCTCGCGCGCGGCATCGTCCGGTAAAAGCGAATTGTCGAACATGAGGGTGTAGACCAGCTTCGACGTTTTCTTGTTCACGGGCCGTGCTTCCAAAGTGCCGTGATACAGATTGTACGGCCGACCCTCGCGCACGGGCTGCGTGTAGGTGTAGGAAAGCTCGGTTTTGCCGACCATCACCTCGTTGCCGATGGAGCGCACTTCGCCGACTTCGTCGTCCTTACCCGAAAGAATCGTACACGGGATCTGGAACCATTCGCCGATGTCGCAATATTTGCCGATGCGTTTCCACACTTCCTCCGCGGGGCGGTTGACCGTGACTTCCATCACGATGGAGACGTAATGTGGATTGGGGATCGCGAGCGGAGCGGGTGCGGGAGGCTGCGCGCTCGCCAGGCACGCCGCGCACAAGCCGGCGAGAGCAATGTTAGTCAGGTAGTTGCGCATGAGGCACATGTTGTCACAACCGGCACAGCGGAAGCAAGGGAATTTGTTTCCGGCGCCGCTAATTTCGAACCTCGCCAGTGAAACCGGGGATGGAAGTCTGCTCGCCGCCGGATAGGATCAAGACGTTGAATAGAGCCGGGGACTGCTTGGAAAGGTCCCAGTCCAGGCGAACCTCCGCGGAACCGTACGAAAACTTGGCTGGACCGCGAACCCAGACAATCCCCACCTGGCCCAACGGCCAAGCATTGTTGGTTGCTGGGGTGAACTCGCTCAAGTCGCCGAAACGCGCGCGCAGATCGGTGCAGTCCCGCAGCCAGCGCGAGCGCGTCTCGTGACGCTGAAAATAAGCGCTGGCGGCATCGTAAATCTCTTCGCACGCGCCGCTATTGTATTGCGCCCGGAAATGTCGCGCGGCTTCTACCGCGGCGGCTTTCTGTTGAGTTACGTCATTACAGCCGGTGAGCGTCCCCACGAGCGAGACGCAGATCGCGATTCGCTGCCTCACTTCGCGTGTCACTTCTCATCCCAGACACGCTGAATGAACCCGCTGACCCGGTCCATATTGGGCCAATCTGGATATTTGGTCTTCAATTCGGCGGCGATCTGTTTGCCCGCGGCTTCGGCGGAAACGCCTTGCCGTCTGAGCTCCGCCGCGCGGGTTTGGACGTCGGCG
>JASIGB010000518.1:0-13278 GCA_030045355.1 Bryobacteraceae bacterium | reverse complement strand
TTGGAAGCCATGGCTGGCGGCCATGCGGTCCAAGTCTTCGTTTACGGCGCTCACCAGCACCTGGTTCCAGAAGCGCTCGATGGCGCGCTGGGTTTGGCCCTTCTCTTGGAGCCACTGGAGCATGCTGATGCGATCCAGGTCCGTACGTTTGCCGTGCTCGCTTCGAATGGCTCACAGGCCACGGGCGATCGCGAATTTATCGGCGAGGCTCAAGAACTTCAGATCCCAGAAGCTGCCGGTGAAGTGCAGCGGCGCGGGCAAGCCTCCGGCTTCGAGCGCCGAAGTCCGGCCGCCGGGTTCGATAAAGAAAAACTGCCGGTAAAATTGGATTCGATCGGCCACGCCCAGGCGGCCGTAAAAATCCATGAGATTTACGCAGCAGCGCAGCAGGACGTGCTGGCAATTGTCGATAATTTCAGAGCTGTCGCCGGGAACAGGATACGACGTGGCGCGGCCGCCAAGAAACGCGCGCGCCTCAAAAACGTCGACCTCGAACCCGGATTGGCCCAGCGCCGCCGCCGCCGCAAGCCCGGCCAAGCCTCCGCCAATCACAATTGCCGAGGGCATTGGGCGCTAAGACGGGGAGCCGGGGCGTGCGCTCACGAAATCAGCCGCGCACCGGAACCCGGACGCGGTGCCCGCCGCCGCCGCCGCTGCTATTGATCAACAACACCGCGATGGAGAGGACAACTACGAGAAAAACGATATCGGATAAGTCGAATTGCACGATTATTCCTAGGGCTGCGGGCTTTTCGGGAGACCCGCGAGCCGACGAGTCATTATGCGACTAGACTTCAGATTAACACATTAGCCCAATGGCGCAGTTCGTACTAGGAAGGTTCATGCCGCGCGATGACGCGGTGCTACGATGGAATCGAAACTTCCCGCCATGAAATGCCAAATCTGCGATACGCGTAAGCCGCGCCGTCATTGTCCCGGCATCCATGGCGAGATCTGCTCCATTTGCTGCGGGAACGAACGGGAAGTCAGCATTAGTTGCCCGCTCGATTGCTCGTATTTGAGAGAGGCGCGGCAGCATGAAAAGCCGCGCGAAGTGAGCATCGAAGACGTCCCCAACCGCGACGTGCAGGTGACGGAGGAGTTTCTGCACGAACATGAGCCGCTGTTTCTGTTCCTGAGCTCGCGCCTGGTGGAAGCCGCGTTGTCGTCGGCTGGCGCCGTCGATCACGACGTGCGCGAGGCTCTGCAGTCGCTGATTCGCACCTATCGCACGCTCCAAAGCGGCCTGTATTACGAAACGAGGCCCACCAACCTGGTCGCCGCGCGAATCCATCAGCGCATGCAGGAGGCGATCGAGGAACTGCGCAAGGAACTCGCCGCGAAGAACGCCACGCCCGTGCGTGACGCCGAAATCCTGGGTACGCTGGTGTTCCTGGAGCGCCTGGAATTGCACGAAAATAACGGCCGACTGCGTGGCCGCGCGTTCATCGATCACTTGCGCACGTACTTCCCGGAAGCCCAAGTGAGCGCCGCTCCGGCGTCGCCGCTGATACAGGTTTGACACAGCTATGACGGGATTCGTCGTCTTTGCCCATGGCTCGCGCGTCGAGAGCGCCAATCAGGCGGTGCGCGAAGTGAGCACCCAGATGGCCGCGTCAGGCCGGCATATCGTGGAGGCGGCATTCCTGGAGCTGGGCGAGCCGGATCTGGCGGGCGCCGCGCGGCTGCTGGTCTCCCGCGGCGCCAAACGCATCGTCGTGATCCCCTATTTCCTTACGCTCGGCACGCACATGCAACGCGACTTGCCTCGCCTGGCGGGCGAAGCCTCGCGCGCGAACGGAGGCATCCAGATTCAAATCACTTCGCCGCTGGACGGCCATCCGGGGCTGCTGCAGGCGCTGCTCGACCGTGCGAGCGAAGCGCTGGATTCTGCCTGAGAGCCGCCGCATGAGAGCCATCATCCTAGAGTTCCACGACATCGCGCCCGAGGTCCGGCACTTCGTGTTCCAAGTTCCCGAAGTGGAGGCGCTGCATTTCAAACCCGGGCAGTTCGTTTCGTTCAAGGAGACCATCGGCGATAAGAAAATTACGCGGCCCTATTCCATCGCGTCGCTGCCCGACGGCAACCGCTTCGAGCTGTGCCTGAACCTGGTGCACGGCGGCTTGTTTTCGCCGCGCCTGTTCGAGATGCAGCCGGGCGATTCGATCGAAATGTCGGCGCCGCTCGGGTTCTTCACGGTCCGTGATCCGGCCAAAGAAGCGCTGTTCGTCGCCACGGGCACCGGAATCGCGCCGTTTCGCGCGATGACGCCGGATTACTTGGCGCATCCGCACTCCAAGCAACTCACGCTGCTGTTCGGCGTACGTCGCGAGAACACCATCTATTACCGCGACGATTTCGACGCAATAGCGCGCCAATATTCCCATTTTCGTTTTTGGCCTACCCTCAGCCGCGCCGACGCTTCCTGGACCGGCCGAACCGGACATGTGCAAACTCACTTAATGGAAGCCATCGGCGAGCGGCGCGACTTGGACGTCTACATCTGCGGGCTCAAAGCGATGGTGGATGACGTACGCGCTATCCTCAAAGCATTGGGCTTCGATCGCAAGCAGGTGATTTTCGAGAAGTACGATTGAACCCGGTTTCCAGATGAGCCGAAAAAACGAGGCGTGAAAAAATGAACCGTAATATCGCGCTCGCGCTCGGCATGGCGATCGTCTTCGCTGCCACGGTGGCCGTTCTGCTGGTGGTGATGCCGGGCCCGCACAAATCGACGGATTACCTGGTGATCGGGTGCGTGGCCACGCTGCTGTGCCTGCTGCTGCTGTTCGTGGTGCTGATCAACTCAGCCAAGCGCGGCCCCAATAAGACCGAACCCCACGAAACCGAGCCGCACGCTGACTGAGCCGCGCGCGTTCCGAGCGGATTTACGCCTTCCGCACTTCCACCGACTTGTACACTTCCTTGGTCTGCTCCAGATTCGCGAACACCAGCCCCGGGAGCATTGCTGACGCCGTGCCCGCCGCCACGGCCCAGCGGACGCAATCGGCGAAATCTTTTTTCTTAGTCGCGGCCCACACATACGCCGCGGCCAAGGCATCACCCGCGCCCAGCGGCGACACGATGTCGGTGCGAGGAGGAATCACTTCAAGCAACTGATTGTCATTCACTGCCACCACGCCCCGCGCGCCGAGCGAGAGCATCACGGCTTCCGCGCCCATGGCTTTGATGCGCGTGGCCGCTTCCAGAAATTGCGCCCGCGTGATGAGCGCGCGATTCAGCAGCCGCTCCGCTTCGGGCTGATTCGGGCTCACCACTGCCGGCCCCGCCTCAATGCCGTGCAACAGCGCATCGCCGTCGGTGTCGAGCAGCGTCTTCACGGCGCGTTCGCGCGCCATGCGGATCAACTCGGTATAGAATTCCGTGGAAACGCCGGGCGGAATGCTCCCGCACAGCATCAGCCAGGAGGCGCCTTCCAGGCGGTTTGCGACCACTTTCTCAAAGCGCGTCAGCTCTTCGGGCGCGATCAGCGGCCCGCGCTCGTTCAACCGGATCGCAAGGCCCTGCCTATCGCGGATGGTGAGATTGACGCGGATCTCGTTTTGAATCGGAACCACCTTGACCGGAAATCCCGACTTCGCCGCCAGCTTTTCCAGGCGCGGTCCGTTCGCGCCGCCTGAGGTGACGATCGCCAGCGTCTTCGCTCCGAAGGAATGCAACACGCGCGAAGCGTTCATGCCGCGCCCGCCCGCCGAATCGCTGCGCGAAAGAATGTAAGCGCGGTCCTCGAACACCAGCCGGTCTACTTCGAAGTTGCGATCCACCGAAGGGTTGATCGTGACGGTGAGTATCAACCCTCAATGTTACCCTGAATTTTGCAGCGCCATCCCCATTTTCAGGCCTACATGGCGCTTGCGGCGGTGTGCTTCTTTTGGGGCACCACGTACCTGGGCATTCGCATCGCGATCGAATCCATGGCGCCCCAGGTGTTGATGGCTCTGCGCTACACCATCTCGGGAGCGATCTTGTTAGTCTTCGCGTATTTTTCCGGCGCGCATCTGCCCAGCGGGCGCGAGCTGCGACAAACGGCGCTCTACGGCGTGATGATTATTGGCGCCGGCACCGGCAGCCTGGTGTTCGCCGAACAATGGGTGCCGAGCGGGCTGGCGGCGGTGTTTATTACGCTGTCGCCATTTTGGATGATCGGCATCGACGCACTGATTCCCGGCGGCGAACGCCTGCACGGGCCCACAATTCTCGCGATGCTCGTCGGTTTCGCCGGTACGACGCTTCTGGTAGCGCCCGAAATTATGAGCGAGGGGTTCGGCGGTCCGCTACTGCGCGGCTTCCTGCTGATCGAAATGGGCTGCGGCGGCTGGTGCCTGGGGTCCATCCTGCAACGGCGGCACCAAACTAAAGCGCATCCGGTAGTGAGCGGCGCAGTGCAGCAACTGGCCACAGGTTTGGCGTTCACGGTTCCGGCGCTTCTCACGCAGCCCCACCCGGCTCATTGGGGTACCACCTGGACCGCGCGCAGTATCGGCGCCGTGGGATACCTGGTGGTGTTCGGCTCCATCGTAGGCTATAGCTCTTATATTTTCGTGCTCGACCGTTTGCCGGTCTCGGTGGTGAGCATCTACAACTACGTCAACCCGGTGATCGCCGTGTTCTTGGGCTGGCTTTTCTTCCGCGAACATTTCGGCGTGCAGGAATTCATCGCGATGCTGATCATTTTCGCCGGCGTGGCGCTGGTAAAGCGCTATTCGCGGCCAGCTTCTCCAAAGCCGGTTCGAGCCTCTGCGGCTTCTTGAGCACGCCTTCGAACAAATCGCCCACGCGGCGAAAGCGGTCCATCGCGTTTCCGATGTTGAACTGCGCGGGATCGAGGCCGGGCGCGACTTCGGGCCAATCGAGCGGCGTCGAAACCGGCGCTCCGGGATGAGCGCGTAAAACATAAGGCGCCGCGATTGTCTTCGAGCTCGAAATTTGCAGGTAATCGAAGTAGACCTTGGCCTTCTTACGGCTCGCCACCGCGCGCGGCGTAGTGAATAAATCCGGATTTTGGTTGATGGTCAGGATCGATAGCAGCTCCGCGAAGGAGCGCACTTGTTCGTAGGTGTAGATCGGCTCGAGCGGAATGTAAATATGCATGCCGTCGCCGCCGGTGGTTTTGGGATAGCCGGCTAGACCCACGGAATCGAGCGTTTTCTTCACCAGTTGCGCCGCTTCGATAATTTGGCCGTAGGGGCAGCCTTCGGTGGGGTCCAGATCGATGAGCGCGAAATCCGGGTGATCCAGCGACCCGATGCGGCTCATCCACGGATTCTGATCGATGGAGGCCAGGTTCGCCAGATAAATCAGCGTCGCGCGATCGTTGCAGATGATGTAATGAATCTTGTCTTGATTGTGTTCGGAGAAAATTGGCTCCAGCCGCACCCACGCGGGCACTTTGTCTTCGGCGTTCTTCTGAAAGAAATACTGTTCGTGGATGCCGTTGGGATAGCGCTTGAGCGAGAGCGGACGATCGCGCAGGTGCGGAAGAATGAACGGCGCGACGGCGTCGTAGTAATTGATCACGTCGCGCTTGGTGATGCCGTCTTCGGGAAACCAGACTTTGTTCAGGTTGGTGAGCTTCAGCCGATGCCCTTCGATGTCGAGCGTCACTTCCACCGGTGAATCCGCGGCAATCAGCGGCTTGTATTCCTCGTCTCCTTTGTCTTCATATTCCTTGTCTCCCTCGTCTCCCTCCCCTTCTCTGACACACTCTCTCGGATCTTTATCGCTTCTCAACGCGACAAACACGGGCGCGCGCAGCAAACCGTCCGGCGTCATTTCGAGAAACTTGATTTCCGCCACCAGCTCGGGGGTGAGCCAAGTCACGTCACGCAGCGCCTTTACGGTTCCGGAGAACGGACTCTTCTTCGCGATCAGCGGTTCTATTTTCTCCCAGATCTGCTTCAGGGATTTTTCATTGAACCCGGTGCCCACTTGCCCGGCATGCGTGAGCTTGGCGCCATCGTAGAGACCCAGCACCAGCGAGCTGAAGTAATCGCGCTCGCCATGCGTGAATCCGCCGATGACGAAGTCGCCGGTAGACGTGACCTTGATCTTTACCCAGTCGCGGCTGCGGCGGCCTTCGTATTTGCTGCCACGAGCCTTGGCGACGATGCCTTCCAGGCCATTGGCGCGCGCCGCTTCGAGCATCGCCTCGCCGTCGACGGTGAAGAAATCCGAAACGTGGACGCGATCCGACGGCGTGACGATTTCCGCGAGCAGCCGCTTCCGTTCTTCGAGCGGCACGCCGCGCAGATCGTAGCCGTCCAGATACAGCAGATCGAACAGGAACAGGTTCACCGGGGTGGAGCGGGAGAGATGCGCCACCGCATTGGCGTCGCTTACCGAAATGCGCGGCTGGATCAGGCTGAAACTGGAACGCCCTTTCTCATCCAGCACCGCGATTTCGCCATCCAGGATGGCCTGCGACGCTTTCACTTGCCGCGGCAGAACGCTCAGTTCGGGATACTGCTGATCGCAACGTTTGCCGGTCCGTGAGAAAATGCACAGCTCGTTGTTTTCCACGAAGCATAGTGCCCTTACGCCGTCCCATTTCACTTCGTAGAGCCATCCGGCGCCGCTGGGCGGACGAGTCGCAAGCGAGGCCAGCATGGGCGCGATGCTATGCGGCATGAGTGCCACAACCGCTCCGGCGGGCATCGCGCGGGATTGGGGATCGGGGATTGGGGGCTCGCGCGCGGGAAGATCTTCGGCGATTTCCTGCTGCGTCCGGCCGGTCAGCGCGCTGCGCGCGTAATCCTCTACGTTCCAGCCAGGCTTCGACTCGGCGTCCTTTTTTTTGATGAGCAGCCATTCGTTACCCTTGCCGCGCCCGCGCATCAGCACCAGCGCGAATTCGCCGCGCAGCTTTTCGCCGTGCAGACGGAACTTGAAATCGCCGCGCTCGATTTGGGCGAGCGCCGGCGTATCGCCCACCAGCTCGTACGTGCCGCGATCCCACAGCATCACGCTCCCGCCGCCGTACTCGCCTTTGGGGATGTTGCCTTCGAAACTCCCGTAATCGAGCGGATGATCCTCCACGTGCATCGCCAGGTGCTTGGCCAACGGCTCCAGGCTGGGACCTTTGGGCACCGCCCACGATTTCAGCGTGCCGTTCACTTCCAGGCGAAAATCGTAGTGCAGCCGCGTGGCGTCGTGACGTTGGACGCAGAAGTAATTTCCCGCCGGTGTGGATTCGACGCGCGGCGCGGGCTCGGGCGTTTTATCGAAGGACCGCTTGCGGCCGTACTCTTTGAGCGACATCGTTCATGAAGCCCAAAAAGCGGGCCGCCATGCTTTCCAATGCTGCTCTCATTTTACTGGCCGATTTCGCCTGGCGGTGATGCGAGTTAACTCGCGCGGCAAGAAGCGTACACGTTCTCGATCACCGCGAATAAATCGCGCGAGTGGATGGGCTTGGAGACATAGCCGTCCATGCCCAAAGAAAGGAACCGCTGCCGGTCCCCGGCCATGGCGTGGGCTGTCATGGCCACGATAGGAATGTGCTCGCCGCTCGCGGCCTCGCGCTGGCGAATGGCGGCCGTGGTCTCCACGCCGTCCATCACCGGCATCTGGACATCCATGAGGATCAGGTCGAACTGCTGCCGCTCCAGCGCCTCCAGGGCTTTTGTCCCGTCACCCGCCACCACCACGCTGTGTCCCTCTTTTTCCAGCAGCCGCACGGCCAGGCGCTGGTTGATGGTGTTGTCTTCGGCCAGCAGAACCCGCAGCGGCAATCGCTCCTCCCGCAGACTGTGGCGCGTCACCAAGCGCATCGGCTGCGCGGTGTCTTGCCGCGGCCCCAGCACGCGCAGCAAGGCATCCAGCAAATCGGATTGGAGAACCGGCTTGATCAAATACGCCGCAATGCCTAGCTCCTTGCAGCGCTGGCCGTCGCCGCGCTGTCCCCCGGAGGTGAGCATCATGGTGACCACGTCGCTGAATTCGGGGAGTTGCTGCACCTTCTCCACCAGCATGAAGCCGTCGATGTCAGGCATATGGCAGTCCACCAGCATCAGACCGAAAGGAGTCCCGGTGGCGCTGGCCTGCTGGAGCCTGGCCAGCGCGGCTTCGGCGTCGGGTACGCAGGCCGGCAGCATTTTCCAATAGGCGAGCGTCTTCTCCAGAATGTGCCGGTTGGTCGCGTTGTCGTCGACAATCAGAACGCGCAGATTCTCGAGAATCGCCGGGTCGGCCGTGGGAGTATGGGCGCCGGAGGCGCGCCCGAAGCACGCCGTGAAATGGAACGTGGCGCCTTGCCCGGGTTCGCTTTCGAGCCAGATGCGCCCGTTCATCATGCCGATCAGCCGCGCGCAGATGGACAGGCCCAGGCCGGTACCGCCGTAGCGGCGCGTGGTGGAGGTGTCGGCCTGCGAAAACGGCTCGAAAATCAACTGCTGTTTCTCGCGCGGGATGCCGATACCGGTATCGGAGACCGCAAAGTGCAGCGACATATCTCCGGTATCCTGCGATTCCAATTCCACGCGTAAAACCACTTCGCCTGTTTCGGTGAACTTGATCGCGTTACCCACCAGGTTCAGAATTACCTGGCGCAAGCGCACGGGATCGCCCACCACGAAATCCGGCAGCTCCGGCGGAACGAAGCAGGCCAGTTCCAGCCCCTTCTCGTGCGCGCGGCCGGCCAGGATTTTCATGGCCTGGCCCAGGTGGTCCCGCAGGTTGAACTCGATCGGATCCAGGCTCAGTTTGCCCACTTCGATCTTGGAGAAATCGAGGATATCGTTGATGACCGTCAGCAGCGAGTCCGCCGAGTATTTCACGGCGTTCAGATATTCGCGCTGCGAGGGGTCGAGCTCGGTTTCGAGCGCCAGCTCCGTCATTCCGATGATGCCGTTCATGGGTGTACGGATTTCGTGGCTCATGTTGGCCAGGAACTCGCTTTTGGCGCGGCTGGCCAGGTCGGCGGCTTCCTTGGCCGCGCGCATTTGTTCGTGGGCTTCGCGCAACTGCGTGATGTCTTCGAGCACGCCCACATATCCCTGCAGGCGGCCCTCGGAGTCGCGGATCGGCCCTCCCTGCAAGCTTACCCACACACTTTCGCCGCTCGGCCGCAGATAGCGGAACTGGTCCGTGAACCTCTCGCCACGCTGGAAATGCTTGCTCCGGTTCGCCATCACGCGTTCCACGTCCTCGGGATGAATGCCCACGTTGGGGTCTTCCTCGAGCTGCTTGGCGCTGAAGCCGCGGATCTCCATGATCCGCTCGTTGGAATAAATTCCTACGCCGTCTTCATCGGTCCTGAAGACGCCTACCGGAGCGGAGGCGCAAAGCGTGCGGAACACTTCTTCGCTTTCGCGCAGCGCGGTTTCCGCCTCCACGCGCTTGGTGATGTCCAGGAACACGGCGAAGGCGCCGCAGTATTTCCCGTGGGCCAAAAGCCGCTTGGCGTGGACCTCCACGTCCACCAGCCCTCCATCTTTGCGCTGTCGCTTCATCGAGCCATGGAAGACGGCTCCCTCGGCGATCTTCTGGATGTTCGACAGAAACTTCTCCTCGGCGCCGGGCTGCACGATCAGCTCTTCCAGCTTGCGTCCAATGCACTCGGCCTGTGTGTACCCGAAGATTTCGCAAAATGCCGGATTGGCCAGGGTGACGACGCGGTCCAGGTCATGCACGATGATGCCCACCGGGCTGGTTTGGATGAGAGTGTCCAGCAGCTCGGTCCGCTCCTCCAGCACGTGCTCGGTACGGCGGCGATTATCGATTTCAGCCGAAAGCAGCCGCTCGGCCCGTTCGATCTGGCGGCGTTTGGATACCGCCAACAACAGAGCGACCGCCACGCTCAAGGTGCCAAACGAAATTAGGGAAGCCAACCACCCGCCGACATGCTGGCTGAATTCATGGCCGACCAGTTCGCCTAGGACCGTGGCAAACGCAATGATGACGGCTAGATGCCAGAGCGGCTGCTGCTGGTGTCGAAAGAGGCGGGCTTGTTGGTGGTCCTCGTTCATCGGTTCTGTGGGGCCCTCCGTAGCCCGCGCCGATCGGGGAGTTTCCTCTGCCAGAGAGGCGAACGCATTAGCCGTGTCTAGCCTTTATTGGTCTATCGTCCTAAGCTGTTGGATTCTTTAGGTTGAAGTGCGGTTTTGCCGCCCCGCTAACCCACAGAGGCGCGGGCGCGCCTCAATGCCCAGGAGTAAGCTCGCCCGCGCGTCCGTTGTGGGCGGTTTGAGCCTCACGCGAGCTCCGTATTTCGCGTTTCCGGTAACGTGAAGATCAGCACTGCGCCGATGAGGAAGAACGCGGAGTTAAGCGCCAGGCCGTATCCCAGGCCTTGCCGGTCGGCGATGGCCCCGATAGCGAACGGCGCCAAGGCGCTCGCGGCGCGGCCGGTATTGTAGACGAACCCCTGGGCTGAGCCCCGGATGGAGGTGGGATACAACTCGGCGAGCATGGTCCCGAACAACGAAAAGAATCCGGTGCCGAAGAACCCCACCAGCGGTCCCAGCGCGAGCAGCCAAACTTCCGACCGCGCTCCGGCCCACAGCGGTGTGAGGCCGTAGACCGGCGTCAGCACGGCAGCGATGATAACGAAGACAAAGAACGCCGGCCGGCGTCCCCACCAATCCGCCAGCCAGCCGAAACTGGCGTAGCCCAGGAACGTGCCGAACTGCATGATGAAAATCCAGGCGCTGGTTTGGAGGATGTTGAGACCCGCGCCGCCTTGCGATCGCGGCGCCGACAGAAATCCCGGCAGCCAGGTGTTCAGCCCCCAATAAGCGAAAAGCATGCACGTGGCGAGCGCCGTTGTAAGGAGCGTGCGCCGGGCGAGTGGCCGCCGGAACAGGTCGAGCCACGGACTCGCCTGCCGCTTTTCATTCCACACGTCCGGCTCTCTTACGCGGCGCTGGATCCAGACCGTCAGCAGCGCCGGAGCAAGCCCGGTGAGGAACAACACGCGCCATCCAAAGCGCGGCAGAATGTACGCCGTGCCGGCGGCGGCGAGCATATAGCCCAGTGCCCAGCCCGATTGCATCAGCGCGATGGCTTTGGCGCGATGCCGCGGCGGCCAGCTTTCCGCCACCAGGACCGCGCCGGCCGACCATTCCCCGCCCAGCCCGAAGCCCACAATCGAGCGCCACAACATCAGCGTCGCCAATCCCGTAGCCAGGGCCGATCCGCCGGAGCCGATGGAGTAGATCAGGATCGTGAGGATCAGCGTCCGCCGGCGCCCGATACGGTCCGACAAAAATCCTGCGCCGATTCCGCCGATCGCCGAAGTAATTAGGGTCGCGGAACTCACCAGGCCCGCGGTGGCCGCGCTCCAATGAAATTCGGCCCTGAGCGTCTGGACCACAAACACATACAGCATGACGTCGTAAGAATCCAGGACGAAGCCCGCCATCGCCGCCCACAGCGCCACGCCGCGCGGTTCCCGGATCCACGCCAGCGGCCGGGCACGTGTATCGGATGCGGGTTGGGGCGCGTCTGTTTTAGTAGCGTGCGGCAGAACAGAATCAAAGTAGCATGATCAAATCTCTTCAGAGCCCGCTGGGGTACTCTGATTCTTGAGGCCGGCCATCCAGACCTCGCAGTTGACGCGCCGCTACGATTCGCTAGTGGCTGTGGATCGCCTGGAGTTCAGCGCCGAGGCGGGTTCCATTTTCGGGCTGCTCGGCCCCAACGGCGCGGGCAAAAGCACGCTCATCAAGATGCTGACCACGCTGCTGCCGCCCTCTAGCGGCACCGCGATCGTGGCCGGTTACGATATCGTCGCGCGGCCTGCCGACGTCCGCCGCAACATCGGTTACGTGTCGCAGATGCTCTCGGCCGACGGCGATCTTACGGGCTATGAGAACCTGCTGATCTCCGCCAAGCTCTATGGCATCCGGGGCGCCGAACGCGAGCGCCGCATCCGGGAGGCGTTCGAATTCATGGATCTCGCCGAGGCGGCCGGAAAACGTGTCAAACAATATTCGGGTGGAATGATCCGGCGCCTGGAGATCGCGCAATCCATGTTGCATCGCCCCGAAGTGCTTTTTCTCGACGAACCGACCGTCGGCCTGGATCCGGTGGCCAAGCGCTCTGTCTGGGAGCGCATTCGCGAGCTGCGCCGCCAGTTCGGCGCCACCATTTTGATGACCACGCACGACATGGAAGAGGCCGACAACTTGTGCGACACCGTCGCTATCCTGCATCGCGGGCGCATCGCCTCCCTTGGCGCTCCCGCCGCGCTCAAGGAACAGGCGGGTCCCGAAGCCACTCTCAACGACGTGTTCATTCTCTCCACCGGCGCGTCCATCGATGGTTCTGGAGAAGCCGGTTCTCGAGAAGCCGGTTCTGGGGAAGCCGGCGCCGGCGAAGAAGGAGGAGCCTTCCGCGATGTCGCAAGAACTCGCCGCACGGCACGGCGCCTGGAGTGACACGCCGCCGCCGGTAGCATTTCTCCTGCAAATGCTGGTGGTGGCCGAAGCCGACGTGCGCAAGCTGTTGCACGATCCGATGGAACTGTTCACCCGCATGCTTCAGCCGGTGTTGTGGCTGGTGGTATTCGCGCCTGTGTTTTCCAGTGTCCGCGCCATCCCCACCGGCAATTTGCGATACCTGGATTTCATGGCCCCCGGCATCCTCGCCCAGAGCGTGATGTTCGGCGCGATCTTCTACGGCATTTCGCTCATCTGGGAGCGCGACCAGGGCGTGCTGCACAAGTTCATGGTGAGCCCCGCTCCGCGCGCCGCGCTGGTGCTGGGCCGCGCCCTTTCCTCCACCGTCCGTGGCGTTTTCCAGGCGCTATTGGTTTATCTGATCGCGTTCCTGATGGGCGTCGAGTTGCGGCTGGAGCCATGGCAGATCTTGGGCGTGCTGGTGGGCGTGATTCTCGGCGCGGCCATCTTTTCGACCTTTTCGCTGGTGGCGGCCTGCATCGTAAAATCGCGCGAGCGCTTCATGGGAATCGGCCAGGTGCTCACCATGCCGCTGTTTTTCGCGAGCAACGCCATTTACCCGCTGAGCATGATGCCGGATTGGCTGAAGGCGCTGGCGAAAATCAATCCGCTGAGCTACCAGGTGGACTGGTTGCGCGCTTTGATGGTCCAAGGCGGCCACAGCGTTTTCGGCCTAGGCAGGGACGCAGGCATGATGGTGCTGGCGCTCGCCATTTTAACCGCCATCGCCACGAGGCTCTACCCGAACATCCTGATTTGAGGCGTCTGAGCCGTCATCGCCGCGGTTTACGGCGTGTTACTCGTCGCCAAGCTCTGCGGCGGCGGTGAAACCCAGCGCTTCACGATGCCGCGGACGGC
>JASIGB010000517.1:0-3534 GCA_030045355.1 Bryobacteraceae bacterium | reverse complement strand
TGCTTTCCCTCGGCCTGTTCGCGCTGGTTCGCGCTTTCCGCATGTCGTAATATAACAGCGGAGAGTTTCTATGATCGCTAGCCGCGCAGTGGGTCTGGGTACGATCGTTCTGCTCTGGACGGTAGCGAGCCCTGGGGGAAGCAGCCAAACGACGGCCGCCAACCTCAGCGCCAGCGGCTCCGGACAGAAGGAATTTACGATCCAGACCACTTCGCGGCTAGTGCTTTTAGACGTCAGCGTCAAGGATCCGCAGGGAGGGTTTGTCTCCGGTTTAACGAAAGATAACTTCAAAATATTTGAGAACGGCAAGCAGGAAACGATCAGCCAGTTCTCCAACGCCGACATCCCCGTGACCGCGGGCTTGGTGGTGGACGAGAGCGGCAGCATGCGCCCCAAGCGCGCCCAAATGCTTACCGCCGCGATGGTTTTTATTCAGGGGAGCAATCCCATGGATGAGATGTTCGTGATCAACTTCAACGAGAGGGCGCGCCGTGGATTGCCCGACATCAAGCTCTTCTCCGACAACATCCGCGAGTTGCGGGATGCGCTTTGGCAGGGCGATCCAGAAGGGCGCACGGCGTTGTATGACGCCATCGAAATGGCGCTGCATCAGCTCGATTTCGGACGGCAGGCCAAGAAGACCTTAGTCGTGATCAGCGACGGCGGCGATAATCACAGCACCCATACACTCCGCGAGGTCAAACACGACGTCTTGGCGTCGCTCGCCACCATCTACACCGTCGGCATCTACGACGAAGATGATCCGGAGAAGAACGAAGGCGTGCTTAAGGACTTGGCGCACGTGAGCGGCGGCGTGTTCTATCATCCCACCACGCTCGCCGATATCGTGCCGGTGTGCCGCCAGATCGCCAAGGACATTCGCAGCCGCTACACCATCGGCTATGTGCCGTCGGCCGAAGGCAAGATGGTGCGGCATATCAAAGTGGTAGCCTCCTCACCCGAGCATCCTAAGCTCGAGGTGCGGACGCGCACCAGCTACGTGTTTCGCGAGAATTCCGGCGATGCCAGAACATCCGGATCCAGTGCAACGGAGTCCAGATGAAGGCGCGCGTGAGCTGGGATAGTGACGGCCGATTGAAGCGGCTGGAACGTCCCCGGCCCCGGCGTACGGGTTTGCGGGCGCTCGAATGGATTTTTCTGCTGTTGGGACTCGTGGCGCTGGATTGCTATGTCTGGGTCAATACCAGCGCGGTGTTGTATCAGGCCTATGAAGACTGGGCGTTCGACCAAACCTTGCGCGGGCTGAAGCCCAGCATTGGCGGATTCGTTCGGGATGAGACGCACTTAGCGTTCGGCGGGCGCGAGAACGGAAAGATGGAGAGCGCCGAAACGCCCAAGCCCATGCCCAACGCCGGGGTTCCATCTCCTGAGACCCCGATGCCGCCTCCGGCGCTAAATGCGGTGATTGGCCGGCTGGAAATTCCGCGATTGAAGCTGGCAGTGATGGTGCGGGAAGGCGCCGGCGAAGGCACTCTACGCCGCGCCGTGGGCCACATTCCGGGAACAGCTCTTCCCGGCAACATCGGCAACATCGGCTTGGCCGGCCACCGCGATACCTTTTTCCGGGCTCTGCGCAATATCCGCAAGAACGACACCATCGAATTACAAACAACCGCCGGGACGTATCGTTACGTGGTGAACTCGACACGCATCGTAACGCCACGCGATGTCAGCGTGCTGAAGGCGTCCGGCGGCGAGACCTTGACGCTGGTGACCTGCTATCCGTTTTATTACGTAGGTTCGGCGCCCAGGCGGTTCATCGTGCATGCCACGCAAATCGCATCTATCCGCCAGCACCCACGGCAGTCAAGCTCTTAAGCTTCGCCGCCAGCGTGGTACGCTTCAGCCCGAGCATTTCCGCCGCTAGTTTCTTGTTGCCGCGCGTTTTGCGGAGGGCCTGCTCCAGAATGTTCAGCTCGATGCTACCTACCGTGCGCTCGAAATCCAGCCCCTGGTCCGGCACGGCGATCAAAGCACGCGCCCCAGGAGCATAGGCCACCGGGCGCTGCCGCGGCGGAAGCGGAAAGTCGCCGGGCAGAAGCACCAGGCGCTCGCCGCTTAAAACGATGGCCTTCTCCACGGCATTCTCCAGTTGGCGAACATTGCCGGGCCAATCGTGGCCGGTGAGGCGGGCGAGCGTCTCCTGCGAGATTTGCTTAACGGGGAGATGTTCCTCCCGGCAAATTTTTTCGATGAAGTGTTGGACTAGCGGCGGCACGTCCGAGGGCCGCTCCCGCAAGGGCGGCAACGCAATCGGCACCACGTTCAGGCGGTAATATAGATCCTCGCGGAACTTGCCTTGCTTCACCAGCTCGGCTAAATCCGTGTGCGTCGCGGCCAGAACTCGGACGTCCACGCGAATGTTTTCCGAACTGCCCAGCCGCTGAAACTCGCGCTCCTGGATGGCGCGCAACAGCTTGGCTTGCAAACCGAAAGGCATGTCGCCGATTTCGTCCAGGAAAAGCGTGCCGTGATCGGCCTCCTCAAACCGTCCGATGCGCTGGCCCACCGCGCCGGTGAACGCGCCCTTCACGTGCCCGAACAGTTCGGCTTCGAGCAAGGCCTCCGGAAGCGCGCTACAGTTCACGGCCACCAAAGACGACCGGTTGCGGCCGCTGGCCTCATGGATGGAACGGGCCACCAGCTCCTTGCCCGTCCCGGTTTCGCCGGTGATCAGGACCGTGGACCGGCGCGGCGCTACCAGGCGAATCTGTTGCGCGACTTGCTGCATCGGACGGCTATCGCCGATCAGGAACTGGCGCCAGAACTCGCATTCCGATTCGACCGCCAGTTGCGCCGCCTGCTCGGCCCATTTCGAATTCGCAGCCAGGTAAAGCAGGCTGGTGGGATCCCCCTGTGTGTATACGTGGAATGCTCCCAGCCGAAGCAACCGGACGATCTCCGTGGAAGTCGCCGCCGGGGCATGCAATATCACTGGGGTACCGGGCTGAGCGCGTTGCAGCTCCTCGAGCAATAGACCCGAATATGCAACGGCGTCCCGCGTAGCTTCCTCCTCGAAGGCGTCTTGCCCTGCGATGCCGAGCGGATGCCGCACCAGCACGACGTCGAAATCCTGGACCCGAACCAGATCCAGCGCTTCGGCCGGGCTGTTTACCATGACCATGGAAGCCAGGACCGCACCCAGAATCTCGGAAGGCTGCTCGACAAGACACAAAACGCGCGGCGTGAGGCCCGGCGAAACCGAATTGGAAGAGCTGAGAATGGGCGTAACCTCCGACGCACATTCCATCGGAACGGAAAGGAGAACGGATTATCGATCAATTTGCTTACTCCAGCGGCGCGGCCCGGGTGATATTGCCGGCGTAACGGGTTGGGATACCAAATCGGCTACAACCAGCGCCGCCCGGTACACTACACTAGAACTTATGAATGACACCGAGCGCATGTCGCGCCCGCTTTCGGTTGTCGATCCGGAAATCTATGAGGCGATCCAGCGCGAAGCCGACCGCCAGCATAGCCGTTTGGAACTGATTGCGAGTGAAAATTTCACCT
>JASIGB010000516.1:0-2944 GCA_030045355.1 Bryobacteraceae bacterium | reverse complement strand
TCTGCTTCACGTACATCGGTCCGCGCCACAGGTAATGGCAGGGATGTTTCCAATCTTCGGCTGAGTGCCGCGCTTCCGGCTGCAGCACATTGGTCTCGTCTTCCTTGATGCGCACCTGGTCCACGCCCGGAACCGCTTTCCAGAAGCGCACGAAATCGTGCACTTCACCCGCGTTGCGCTCCATGCGCACCATCTGGACCACCACCTGTACGTTGGCGCGGCGCTCGTGCTTCATGCGCGCGAAACGGACGAAGTTCTCGCGTACCTTCTCGAAATTCGCTCCCTTGCGATAGTACTCAAAGGATTCCTTAGTCGCGCCGTCGAAGCTCAGCGTGATGTGTTCCAGTGGCGTGGCGAGCAATCGCGCGCTGGTCTCTTCGTTCAGGAACGTGCCGTTGGTCGAAAGCAGCGTGGAGACGTTGTGCCGCGCGCAATATTCGATGCGGTCGAAAATCTTGCGGTCCATGAACGGTTCGCCCAACCCGATCAGCATCATGTGCTCGGCGCTCGAGCCGGATTCGCGCACCAGACGTTCGAAAATTTCGTCCGCCATGTCGGCTTTGGGCTGCTTATGCGTTTCGCGCGGGCACATGGGGCAGTAGAGGTTGCATTTCGCCGTGGTCTCGACGATATACTCCACCGGCAGCGCGTTCAACATAGACTTACGCCGCCAGTAGCCCCACAGCAATTTCGCCCGATTGGTGAATCTCAAAGGCCCGCCCCCGGCAAGCTCCATGATAACCGGGTGGCACGCCATCCGCGCCGGCTAGACCGGGGCATGCTTAGGCTGGTTCTGGCACCATCTCGATCGCGCCGCAAGGGCATTCCTGGGAGCAGATGCCGCAGCCTTGGCAGTAATCGTAATCGAAGCGATAGCGCTGCCCTGGATCGAGCTTCAGGATCGCATTGTCGGGGCAGGCGTAAAAGCAACCGTCGCACTCGAAACAATTCCCGCAGGCCAGACACCGCTTCGCTTCGGCACGGGCGTTCGATTCATCCAGACCCCCGATTACTTCCTCAAACGTGGATGCCCTCCGCGCGCGGTCCAACTGCGGCTGCGAGGTCTTCGCAACTTTTGCGTAATGCCAGGTGTTCAGCCGGTCGAACGTGGCGACGGTGTGCTTGGGCGCCGGGCTGTATACGCCTCCGCGAAGCCAGGCGTCGATATGGCGCGCGGCTTTCTTGCCATGCCCGATCGCCACCGTGACGGTGCGCTCGCACGGGACCATGTCGCCGCCGGCGAACACGCCCGGACAGCCGGTCATCATGTGTGCGTCCACCTTCACCACGCCATCGGCGATCTCCAGCCCGGGCAGGTTTACAAGAAAGCGCAAGTCAGCATCCTGGCCCAGCGCCAGCACCAGCGAGTCCGCCTCGATTTCCTCGAACTCGCCCGTGGGTTGCGGGAATCCGGTCGCGTCCAGCTTCATCTTTTCGACAAGGAACGATCCCTCGCCGGCTTCTTTGATGGTGGAGAGCCATTGGAAGCGAATGCCTTCGTCGATCGCCTCCTGGACCTCGAAATCATGCGCGGGCATTTTCTCACGCGTGCGTCGATACACGATCAGCGGATCGGCCGCGCCCAGCCGTTTCGCGCTACGTGCCACGTCCAGCGCCGTGTTTCCGCCGCCGTAAACCAGGACGCGGCGTCCGAGCAGCGGCCTTTCGCCCAGTTCCATGCCGCGCAGGACGCTCAGCGCGTCGAGGATGCGGCTCGCGTCGGCCGCGGGAATGGCGGTTTTTTTGGCAAGATGCGCACCCGTTGCCAGGAATGCGGCATCGAAACCGCCCTCCCGCATCGCCTCGGCGAGATCGTCCACCTTGGCGTTGAGGCGGATCGCGACGCCCAGCGCCTCAATGCGCGCGATCTCGGCGTCCAGAACGTGCCGCGGCAGGCGATATTCGGGAATCCCGAAGCGCAGCATGCCGCCCGCCTTGGCACCTGCCTCAAGAATCGTCACCTCGTGTCCAAATCGACGCAAATGGTAGCCGGCGGACACACCCGAAGGTCCCGCGCCGACGATCAACACGCGCTTGCCGGAGGGCGCTGCGTCCACCTCTAATGGCCAGCCCTGCCGAATCGCTTCATCGCCCAGGAAGCGCTCCACGGCGTGGATTCCGACCTCCTGATCGAACTGTCCGCGATTGCAAGCTCCTTCGCAGGGCCGATAGCAGACGCGGCCCACCACCGCCGGCAACGGGTTTTCGAGCACCAGCGTACTCCACGCCCGCCGATAGTCGCCTGCTCCGGCAAGCTGTAGCCACGCCTGAATGTTCTCGCCCGCCGGGCACGCCTGGTTGCAGGGCGGCAGCAAGTCCACGTAGACCGGCCGCTCGCTGCGCCATGAACTGGCCTGGGTTTCCTGCATAGTGGCCCCTCTCAACGCACGCTAGGAAGCATGCCGGCGGCCACGGTCAGAGCTGTTTTGTTTATGGAAACGCTGGAGTTGTCGCCGCAGCCTGCGTCATTTCGCGCAAGCGCGTGCGACTTCGGTTGCGCGACGGCCCGGCAAAACCTCAATGCGGTCGGCCGTGGCGCCGCTCGCGTCGAGTGAGATGCAAATCCGGTCCCCGGTTCGCACGTCCGTTGGATCGAGCGCCTGGAGATGGCTGCGGCCCTTTGCGTCCTTGGTGCGTGTGACGAAATCCGTCCAGCGGGAAAATGGCAAGGTTTCGACAAGCTTGGCCCCCTCCAGTACGAGAAACGTCTGGTTAAAGAGATCCACGGACAGTACTTCGCCGCAAACCGTGCCTCCATCGCTCGCCGCGTCTCCTGGGGCCGCTGCTACATGCGGCATGGCCAGCAATGGGGTCGATAACAGGGCGGCAAACAGGAGCGTTTCGGTGAGTGAGCGGGCAATCATGGCAGAACCCGCTTAAGTCAGAGCACTTAGCATGCCACGGGATAAAACCGAATTTGGTGATCCGCATGCACCCCTGCAGT
>JASIGB010000515.1:0-6756 GCA_030045355.1 Bryobacteraceae bacterium | reverse complement strand
GAATTGATCAACCTGGACGGCGTCACGAAATTCTCGCCGAATCGGCGGTTTGCCACCGTGTACTCGGAGGGCAGTCCATTGGACTGCCTGTTCTTCCTCGAGGCCGGGCTGGTGAAAATCCATAAACACGGGGAAGACAACAAAGAGATTATCCTGCAAATTGTGACCGCAGGAGAGCTGTTCGGAGAACAGGCGCTGGGAACCGAACCCTCCCGCACCATCGCAGCGGAAGTGCTGCAGGAGGGCGTGATTTACGTCATCCCAAAAGATGTTTTTCTCCGCGCCTGCGACCAGCATCCGGAGCTGTGGCGCGAAATTTCCGGGATACTGACCGCGCGCAAGCGGCAATTAGAGAAAAAAGTCGAGCTGCTGTGCCTCCGTGACGTCGAGTATCGCATTCTCTACTACCTGGCGGAACTGGCGAAAACGTTTGGCGCCAAAGCCAACGGCGTGGATTATTCGATCCCGCTCTCGCAGGGCGAGTTGGCCAGCCTGATCGGCGCGACGCGCGAGACCACTTCCACCACCTTGAACCACCTGGCCCGTAAAGGCGTGATCCGGCTGGGCCGCCGCCAGTTGATCGTGCCGTCTATCGACGGGCTGCTCGAAACCGCGAACCAGAGGACGCAAGTCGCCAAAGTCTCGTAAGAGCCGCGACCGTGAGGGAGCGGGAGCGCCCGCTCTCATCTCGACCGTGAGCTAGCGGTGCACCTGTGCCACGTCTGCACACCGTTTCATGGCACAATCCCCACCTTTCCAATCCATTGGCCATGGAGTTAAAATTGCCATGGCGAATCCAATGTCTTTCGCATCCAGGGTAATCATTGTGTCGGCTGCAGCATCGCTCGCGCTGCTTGGGCAGTCGCTCGCACCTCCCCAGAGCCAGCCGGAAGCGGAGACCGCTTCGGACCTGAATATCAACTCGCGCTACACCATCGAAAGCATTCATTTCGTCGATCATCGCGATTATAAGTTGAGCACCTCGGCGCGCGAGGAAATTCGGCGGCTGGTGGGCGCCAAGGTGAGCACCGAAGCCCTGGACCGGCTCACCGCGCGCATTCAGCGGGAATTGCGCGCCCATGAAGTCACGTTCAAGCTGACCCGCGGCGTGCTGCCGGATTCGGTGCGCGTACTGATTCAGGTGGATCATGCCGGCGGGTCGATCGAGGCCTCCATTCCCGCCCTCACCTACAACTCGCAGCTCGGATTTACCGGGATGGGCGAGATTGCGAGCACGATCGGTCCCAATACCTTCACGTTCCGGATCGGGCGCAGCACCGACAGCCTGATCGAGCGGTACTCGGGCGTCCAGGCGGGCTACGAGCGCAGCCTGACCTCCAATGGACGGATCCGCATCGGCTTCGAGTTCGATGGCTACGCTGACGGATACGATCCCGCCACGCTCGTGGCGCTCGAAGACGAGTCCACCCTGCGATCTTCTTCCCTGGGCGCTGGGGCTTATAGTTCCCGTCTGAACTACGAGCCCAGCGCCACCTTTGTGCTGGCCGAACCGTTGACCTACACGGTGGGCTTCAGCTTCGAGCAACTCAATGGCTTAATTCCAGGTTTGCCTTCGGCCGCGCGTTCGGAATCGGCCAACGCGGTGGTAAATACTCTGCA
Organism: Bryobacteraceae bacterium; assembly: GCA_030045355.1. GTDB lineage: Bacteria > Acidobacteriota > Terriglobia > Bryobacterales > Bryobacteraceae > Palsa-89. Next base: position 5,136 of record JASIGB010000515.1, on the reverse strand, counting down.
TTATCACCAGCGCTGGCGTGATTTGAGCGACAGCACTCAGGAGTTGGACGCAGGATACAGCCTGCGCGCGGCCACCACGCTTCTTTCCAGCGATCTCGCCTACACGCGCCACCTGGCGCATTTGCAGTACAATTACTCCAATCGGACTCAGTCCGTGGAAGTGACCATGATGGCGGGAGCGATCTATGGTCAGGCTCCTCTTTTCGAGCGTTTTGCTCTAGGAAATAGCGAGCTGTTGCGGGGCTGGAACATGTACGACCTGGACCCTCTCGGCGGAAACCGGCTGGCCTACGGGTCCGTCACTTATGGTTATCGTATGATGCGGGTTTTCTTCGATTCCGGTTCGGTATGGGACCAAGGCAAGGCGCCGGAGCTGAAAGAATCGGCCGGGATCGGAATCTCGAGCGGCTTGGGCGTGCTGGAAAAAGGCGCGTTCCTGCTGGCGTTGGCGTTTCCTCTCCGCCAGGGCCCGCTCATTCCGGTACTCATCGCGGGAATGAACTTTTGACTCCACTCCCTCACATTACGGGACCGAAGAACGCACACCGGTTCATGAACCGCGCGCGTAAGCAAGCGGTCGTGGCGATGCTCATCACGCTCAGTTTGGCTGCGATGACCGTGTCATCCCAAGGCTTACTGGTGCGGCGCGTGGGCGGCGACCTTCACGTCAGCGCGCCGTCGCTCCATTTCCTCACCGGGAAATCGCTGGCGCGGCTGCACGACGGCGCGGCGGTGCCTTTCGATTTTCAACTGGTGATCACTTCGGGCGGGAAGAACAATGTCGTGGCGCGCGCGCTCGAACGCTTCACGGTCAGCTACGACGTCTGGGAGGAAAAATTCTCCGTGGTGCGCATGAGCGACCGGCACCGCTCCAGCTTGCGGATGCCCGCTGCGGGGGCTGAATCCTGGTGCCTGGATCATATCGTGATTCCAGCCGCGGCGGTGCCCGCCGGCGAGCAGCTCTGGGCGCGGCTGGAAATCCGCAGCGTGGAGACTAAAGAACCGCCCGACGCCGGTTCGGGCATCAATCTCGCCACGCTGATCGAAATCTTCAGCCGGCCGACGCGCCCACAGCAGGACCGTTGGTCCGTGGAATCGGCGCCGTTCCAACTCGCCGATCTGAAACCCGTCGATTTCAAACCCACCGATTCCAGATAGCCATGAACCGGCTGCGCAATCGCCTGATCCTGGTGTTCGTCGTGGCTACGCTCGCGCCCCTGTGCCTGATGGGTTGGATTTCGGTGCGCATGCTGCACTACAGCCTGTCGCTTTCCTCGACCGCCGAGCTGGATCAGGTTTCCCGGTCGCTCCAGCAGACCGGCCGCGAGCTCTACCGCCAGGCTTCCGCCTCACTGAAAAAGGATGCGGCTTCCGGACGCATTGCGCCGCGACTTTTTCCGACGCGAGCCAAGAGCCAATGGCCAACAGCGATTCAGGAATTCTTTGCCAACGGCGATGCCGAGAGTTTCAGCCTAGATGGCGAACAGGACGACCGGCTGGATTATCTGGTCCGCCGCGCCGATGGCGTCGCGATGTATTCGGCGTCGTTGAACGGCATCGCCATGCAGAGGCTTTCGGATCAATATACCGACGCACGCGCTGCCGTAGCTGCCGCGGGTACGCACAACTGGCGGCGCGGTTTCACCTACACCTATTTGCTGCTGGCCGCGGCCATCTGGCTGCTGACGCTCCTCGCGCTGCTGTATTTCGCCCAGCGCATCAGCCAGCCGATTCAGGAGTTGACCAAAGGGCTGTCGGAAGTGGCGGCGGGCCACATGGACTACCGCGTGCCAGAGGATGGCCTCTCAATTCACGGCGATGAAATCGGGTCGGCGATTCGCGCGTTCAACGGCATGGCCGAACAGTTGAAACAATCCCAGGAACGCCTGGTCTATGTCACGCGCCTGGAAAGCTGGCAGGCGCTGGCGCGCAAAATGGCGCACGAGGTGAAGAATTCGCTGACACCCATCCGCCTCACCATGGAAGAGATCGCGGCGCGGCAATCGGACTCCGGCGGCGACTTCTACGAACAGGCCGCGCAGATCGTCGTCGACGAGGTGCAAAGCCTGGAGCGGCGCGTGCGCGCGTTCTCCGATTTTTCAGCCGAGCCGCCAGTATCGCCCAAGAACATCGATATCAATTCCCTGCTCGAAGAGCGCATCGCGTTCTTGCGCACCGCGCATCCCGACATTGTGTACAGCACGCGGCTCGCTTCCGATCATCCGCGCGTGTACGCCGACGAGGATCTGGTGAAAGGCGTACTGACGAATCTGTTGGAAAATGCGGCGCAAGCGGTCCGGCCGGGCGGCACGGTGCTGGGCGTTACGGCCTCCGGCGCTGACAAGATTACCATTGAAGTTCATGACTCCGGTCCCGGACTCAGCCAGCAAGCACGCGGCTCGCTGTTTCAACCCGCCATCTCCTTCAAGCGCGGCGGCATGGGCCTGGGGCTGTCCATCGCCCGGAAGAGCGCGCTGCTGGCAGGGGGCGACATTCTCCTGGTGCCGGGCGAGCTGGGAGGCGCTGCGTTCCGTGTTCTGCTTCCCGTGGCCTAGAGCCCATGTCTCGCACGCACCGGGTGCCCTCTGGGCGCGTGCCGCCTTGCCGCTCTTCACCGTGCTTCTCGCCGCCCAGGAACCTGTCGTGCTCCGCGTTCCAGCAAGTCTGATCGTCGCCCCTACTTCGGTCACCGACCACTCCGGCAACTTCGTCAACGGACTCAGCGCCGCCGATTTCCAGCTTTACGACAACGGCATAGCCCAGCAGATCTACGAAGACGACGATTTTCTGCCGATTTCCCTCGGCATCGCAATTCAAGGGGATCTGAAGAGGCAGGCGTTGGAGCGCGTCCACGACCTGGGGCCCCTGCTCGGCGCGCTGGTGGTGGGCGTCGGCGGCGAAGCGGCGATCTTCCGCTTCAACGGCAAGCTCGAAGTTATGCAGAACTTCACGCCGGATCTCGGCCGGCTCACGCACGCGTTGCGGCGCGTGGAATATTCGCCTGGGCCCAGTCACGTCATCGACGCTACGCTCGACGCCATCGGGCTGCTCGACCACCGGCCCACGTTTCGCCGCCGCATTCTGCTGCTGGTCTCCGAATCGCGCGATTCGGGCAGCGACAAAGGTTTGGACGACGCCTGGAACGACGTGCCGATGAGCAATACGTTGATCTATTGGCTCAATGCCGGGCGCGGGGCAATGCCCGAAGATCCTGTGCCGGCCATAACGCGCTATAGCGGCGGCCGCGTGTACGCGATTGCCAACGAACGCGCGCTCGAACATGCCATTACGCAGATCGGCGACGAGATCCACGGGCAGTACTTGCTAAGCTACACGCCGGCGCATACCAACGCAACCGGTTTTCACCGTATCCGGGTGACCACCAAACGCGTCGGTATGGAAGTACGCTCGCGGCCCGGCTACTGGCCATCCAACTGAACCCCATGGTTTCCAAACGCATCCTCGTGCTGGACGACGAACCGAATATCGGCGGGTCGCTGCGCCTGATTTTGGAGCGCGAAGGCTATTCCGTCACGCTGGCGCGCAGCATCGCCGACGCCAAGTCCGTGGCGGACCGCGCCGACTTATTGCTGCTGGACGTACGGCTGCCGGACGGCAGCGGGATCGAATTTCTCAAACAGTTGCGGGAGCGCGAATGCTTCGCTCCGGCCATCATGATCTCCGGTCATGGCACCATCGCCGAAGCCGTAGCGGCCACGCGCGCCGGCGCGTTCGATTTCTTGGAAAAACCGCTGGGACGCGATAAAGTCCTGCTGTCGCTCAAAAACGCACTCGAACAGGCCAATTTGCGCCGGGAGAATGAACGCCTGCGCGAGTTGGTGGCATCTTCGAATTCGAAGATGATCGGCACCAGCCCGGCCTTTTTGCGCGTGGTAGAGCAAGCCAGCATGGCGGCGCGCTCGGACGCCCGCATTCTGCTCATGGGCGAATCGGGCACCGGCAAGGAACTGCTCGGCGCGCATATTCACCACGAGAGCCCATTCGCCAACGGACCGTTCGTTAAGGTGAACTGCGCGGCCATCCCGCCGGACCTGCTCGAAAGCGAGCTCTTCGGCCACGAAAAGGGTGCGTTCACGGGCGCCATCACCACGCGCAAGGGCAAGTTCGAGCTGGCCGACGGCGGGACCATCTTTCTGGACGAAGTCGGCGACCTCCACGCCGGTTCGCAAGCCAAGCTGCTGCGCGTCTTGCAGGAGGGCGAGTTTCACCGCGTGGGCGGCGAGCAGACGATTCGCGTGGCTGTGCGCGTGGTTTCGGCCACCAACCGCGCGTTGCCCGATCTTGTGGCGCAGCAAAAGTTTCGCGAGGATCTCTACTACCGGCTCTGCGTGGTGCCGATTCGCGTTCCGTCCCTCCGCGAGCGTCCCCAGGACATCAGCGCCATGGCAGATTACTTTCTGGACGATTTCTGCCTGCGCAACAACTTTCATTCTAAGCATATAGAGGATGAAACCTACAAAATACTGGAAGGCTACTCCTGGCCCGGCAACGCGCGGGAGTTGCGCAATATCGTCGAGCGCATGGCGATCCTGACACCCGGCAATCTGTTGACGCCTGACTCGGTCCCCGTGGAGATTCGGATTGCCGACGATACTGGCCCGCGTTCCAACATCAAGGAGGCCCGGGCGTCCGCCGAACGCGAGCACATCCTGCGGGCGCTCGAAGAAACCAATTGGAACGTTTCCGGCGCAGCGCGGTTCCTTGGCATGGAGCGGACGAACCTCCACAAACGCATTCGAGCGTTGGGCCTGAGCCGTTCTAAAAACTGAAGATCTGGCGCCGCTATCCCCCGATGAACTGGGAGGAATACCACGAGTTAACCAAGCATACTCCGGACTCGCTGCGGCGAGCGCGGCGCACGCTCGATTGGCGGAACATGCCGGACCCGTTCCGCCACTACGACGGCGCGCCCCTGGTGGATTTGCCCGCCGATCCACCCGGTCCGGCGATTCCGGCGCTCGATCTGCTGCTCGGCGGTTACAGCACGGCGCCAGTGGCCCCCGCAGTAGCGTTTCTCTCGCAGCTTTTCTTCTATTCCGCTGCGATCAGTGCATGCAAGATAGCCCCGGCCACCGGAGAGCGCTACTTCCTGCGGGTGAATCCATCGTCCGGAAA
>JASIGB010000514.1:0-2934 GCA_030045355.1 Bryobacteraceae bacterium | reverse complement strand
GGAAGCAAGCTGCTGAAGTCGCTCCTCGATCGCTATCAGAACGATCCCACCCTCGCGCTCGGCGCATATAATGCCGGCGCGTCGCGTGTAGATGAGGCCGGGGGACTTCCCTTCATCCCGGAGACCATGGATTATGTCAACGCCATTCTGACGAAACTCGGCTCGCTGCTGCCAACATCCGCGCCGCGGGACAAGAGCGCTGGAGAGCCCGAGATCCCCACACTCCCTACGATGAAGAACTTGGGATGGACAACTCAGCCGTTTGTCAAAGAGTTTTAATTTTGTCAAAAGACTTTATTTCAAAGACTTTTAATCTCCGTTAGCGCCTCCACTTAGAAACTCGGAGGGCCCTTCGGGCGTCCCTCGCTCAGGAAGCACCGCTGAATCCGGTGCCAAAAAAAGAAGTGGAACAGGAGACTCGACTCATGAAAATGAAACCCGGCATTCGGAGGCAAACAGGGAAAGCTCTTGCGACCGTTCTCAGCCTTGCGGCTTTTGTGACCGCGGCTGTGGCTCAGGCGCCGCCACCGCCGGCCTATCCGCAACAACCGCAATCTTATCCGCAGCAACCGCAACCCTATCCGCAACAACCAACCGCTTATCCGCCACAACCGCAGGCGTATCCTCCGCCACCGCCGGCTTTCCCCCCACAGGAACTCGATCGTCTGGTGCAGCGGATCGCGTTGTATCCGGATCCGTTGTTGTCGCAGATCTTGGCAGCCGCGACGTTCCCCGATCAGATTCCCGCCGCCGCGCAATGGTCGGACCAACATCACTACCTGACGGGCGATGCTCTGGCCAGAGCCATCTCAGACGACCATCTGCCCTGGGATCCAAGCGTGCAGTCCCTGTTGCCCTTTCCGTCTGTGCTCGACATGATGGCCTCGGACATGTCCTGGACCAGCGAACTCGGCAATGCCTTCCTGGCCCAGCAGCCGGACGTGATGGACGCGGTGCAGGCCGAGAGGCGCGAGGCTTATAACTACGGCTATTTGCGCACCAACCCGCAGGTGATCGTCAACGCCGGGCCGTACATCGAAATCCTTCCGGTCAATCCGGCGTTCATCGTGGTTCCCTACTACAATCCCCTGGTGGTGTTCGCTCCGCCCCGGCCGGGATTCTACGTGGGCGCGGCCATTAGCTTCCGGTTCGGAATTACGATCGGTGCAGCGTTCGCTCCCTGGGGCTGGGGTTCGACGCATTTCGTCTGGGGCCAACATGCCGTGTTCATCAATAATGCTCGCTGGAATCGCACGTGGGTGAATCGCGCGACCTACGCGCACCCGTACGCTGTGCCTCGCTACAGCGGGCCGCGGCCCGCGGAGCATCATGAACTCGAAGGGCGTTCGCCGCGCGAGCGGGAAGCCGCGCGCACCGGGCGTGAGCGGGTGGAAGAACACCGCGACGACCGGCACTAATTCGCCGCAGTATCGCAGCCCGGGGCGGCACATGGCTGCCCCGGCATTAAAGCAATAGGCGCCGCCGTGCGCCGCTAAAACGGCTTTCATGGGCCGATAAGTGGATCAGACATGAGGGAAAGCGAAGCGCCGCGGAGCGACCGCCCGAAAGGGCGCGAGCGTGTAGAAGAGCACCGCGACGATCGCCGGTACCGCTGAGGACGGCCAAGGCCCGCAGGCCACCCTCTCAACGCTCCGCAAGTTTGCGGCGCAGCCACGCTCTCGCCAGCCGGAGTTCGTGCCGGACAGTGTGCGCTGATCGATCAACCACCCGCGCGATCTCCTCGGCCGTCATGCCGCCAAAGTAATGCATCTCGATGACTTTCGCCAGAGCTGGATTTTCGCCGGACAATGTCTCCACGGCTCGATCGACTTCCAGCATCCGAAGTTGGCTCTGGCTACCAGCCGATCCGACAATGATGGCCGTATCCCAGTCGACGCGTTGCGCCTGGCCACCGCGCTTCACGGCAGCGGCCGCCCGCGCGTGATCGATAAGTACCTGGCGCATCACTCTTGACATAACCGCCAAGAAGTGTGCGCGATCGGCGATTTGTGGCTGTCCGTTGTCGAACAGTTTCAGATACGTTTCATTCACCAACGCTGTAGGCTGGAGCGTCTGGCCGGGCCGGCGGTTGCGGAGGAATAACCGCGCCATGCGATGCAGCTCGCTGTAAATGAGCGGCATCAGGGTGTGGAGAGCGCTTTCATCCCCTTCGCGCCAGCGTCGCAGCAGTAGCGTTACTTCAGAAGGCATTCCTGGTACGTATTGTCATTGTCGCGCGCCCGAGCCGGAAGAGCGCTACGTCACCGGAGACGCATTTGCCAGCGATATCCAGGCGTTCTTAGACAACCGGCCGGTTCATGCTCGCGCCGGCAACGCCTGGTAACGCGCGAGGAAATTTGTCCGGCGCTATTGGGTCCCTGTCACAGCCAGCGCCGCAGCCGCCATCGGTCTTTGTGTTGGTTTGTATGTTGCAAATCGCGAGCGTTCCATTGCCGAGCAGCGATTCCTCCAGGTGCGTCAATTGGCGAACAAGGTGTTCGACATCGATGCGGCGATCCGCAACACGCCTGGCACCACCAAGGCCCGGCAACTGATCGTGTCCACCTCACTCGAGTATTTGCAGAAGGTGGGCGCGGAGGCGCGTGGCGACAAGGGTTTGATGCTGGAGATCGGCTCTGCCTACGTGCAGTTGGCGCACGTGCAGGGCGTTCCGATAAATTCTAACCTCGGCGAGTTCGCGGCCGCGGATAAGAGCCTCCGAAAGGCCGACGAGTTGGTGGAATCGGTCTTGAAATCGGATGCGAGACGGTCCCGCGCTGCTCACTTCGGCGACCATCGCACACGATCGCATGGTGTTGGCTGACTCGCAAAACAAGCGTGAGGAATCGTTGGCACAAGCGCGGCGCGCGGCTGACAAAATGGACCGCTTCGTCGCTCTCGGGCCACCCAAACCCTACGCTGTCAGAGAAGTTT
>JASIGB010000513.1:0-4551 GCA_030045355.1 Bryobacteraceae bacterium | reverse complement strand
CAGATCTTCGGGGATGGGCACGACCCGCGGCGTTCCATACACAGCGGCAGTCGAAGAAAATACCAGCCGCTTTACGTTGGCCTGGATCATCGTGCTGAACAGTGACGCGCTACCGCCGTCGTTATTGAGGAAATAAAGTTCGGGCTTCTTCGTGGATTCGCCTACCATGGAATGCGCGGCGAAGTGAATCACGGCGTCCACCTGCTCGCGGGTCAACAGGTCCGTGAGCGCGGCTGTTTCGGCCAGATTCAGCTTGTGGAGCGGCAGGCCGCGCACGTTGTGTTCGTATCCGCGCGACAAATCGTCCACAACGATCACGCCGTAACCACGCTGCTGCAACAAATGCGCGGTCACCGAACCGATGTATCCCGCCCCACCCGTCACCAAAACCTTAGGCATAGGCTTTTAGTCTAAAATTCTTATCGGCGCATTGCGCGCCGGTACGCGCATGACTGGCTGGCAACGATGGCTCCGGCGGCCCAAGAGTCTGTGGCTGCGCAGGGCGATTTTCCAGATTCATCTCTGGACCGGACTCGCGCTCGGGCTGTACGTCTTGGTGATCAGCGTCAGCGGCAGCGCCATCGTGTTCCGCAACGAACTATACACTTCGCTGTGGCCGGGGCCGCGCATCGTGGCCGTCGGTCCTCACAAGCTTTCGCACGAAGAGCTTCGCGGCGCCGCGCTGCGGGCCTATCCCGATTACAAGGTGAGCTGGATCTGGGACGCGAGACTACCGGCCAATCAGGCGGTGGAGATCTGGCTGGATCGCAAAGGTCACAAGAAGCAGCGGCTGTTCGATCCGTATACGGGCCGGGATTTAGGCGAGTCGCGGCCATACTCAATCCAGTTCATCGGCTGGCTCGTTGACCTGCACGTGAACCTGCTGGCGGGCAAAACGGGGCGCGTGGTGAACGGCGTGGGCGCGATCTTCGTCCTTGCGCTTTCGATTTCCGGGGCAGTGCTGTGGTGGCCGGGGATTCGCGGCTGGCGCCGCGGCTTGATCATTCGCGGGGAATCGAACTGGAAACGATTCAATTGGGAACTCCACACCGTAATCGGGCTGTGGACGCTACCTATCGTGTTCCTGTTCGGGTTCGTCGGCGTGTACGCTGGATTCCCGGAGCATTTTCAAGGCTGGGTGAATCGGATCGCGCCGCTGAACTTTTATCGCCCGATTCCGGACGCGGCCGTTCGTCCGAACGTACCTGTGATCGCCGTCAGCACCCCGGCTTTGAACACACCAGCTGGGCGCCCGCGTTTTCGACCGCGCTACAGCACCGGCGATCAAATCATCCGTTGGTTCAGCTACCTGCATTTCGGCAATTTCGGCGGATGGCCGAGCAAAGCAATATGGGTGATCATCGGCCTCGCGCCCGCGTTTCTTTTCGTCACCGGTGCGCTGATGTGGTGGAATCGCGTGGTCTGGCCGGCAGCGCAGCGGCGGTATAATTCTCGATCATGGCAACGAAACAGCGCGCATTCCTCACCCTTGCCGCACTAGCCGCGGCTGCGGCAGCCTCAGCGGGAGGGCGCGTCGACTTGAACAATCCTACCGGCACGCACGGGCTCATCGTGATCGATAAGATCGGGCGGCACGTACGGTTCTTCGATCCCACGACGTTCCAGGAGCTCGCGAACACAGCGCTGGATGTGGGCGTCGCACCGCACGATCTGGCGATCTCACCCGACCACAAGTTCGCCTACATCCCCGTGTATGGCGACGGCGTGTATGGACGGAATCCGCACCCCGGCCACACGATCGCGATCGTCAATCTGGAAACCCGGAAGATTGCAGGAACCATCGACGTTTCGCCCTATCAGGCGCCGCACGGCATTCAGATCGACGCCCAGGGCACCATCTACGTCACCTGCGACCTCAGCCGCAAACTGCTGGTGATCGACCCTAAGGCGCGCAAGATCGAAGCGGCCATCGACACCGATGGCACCAGCCACTGGGTGGGCGTGCTGCCGGACGCAAGCAAGGCGTACACGGTCAACAAGAATGACCGCATGTTCGTTACGGTCATCGATCTGAAGAAGCGCGCAATTGTCGCGCGTATTCCGGCGCCGAACGGCACTGAGGGCATCGCGGTTTCGCCCGATGGGATGTGGGTTGTGGCGGTCGATCATGTCGAGCCCCAGCTTCTCGTGATCAATCCGGAGAGCGATCAGGTATCCGTCACGATCCCGCTCGAAGGCAACACCAAGGCCGCGTTTAAGCCGCGGTTCTCGCTCGATGGATCCAAACTGCTGGTCTGCAACCTGAGCGAAGGCCTGGTGAACATCATCGACGTCGCCGACGCGCACGGTCCGCAGCACGTGCTACACGTCGGCAAAGATCCCATGGGATTTGCCTTCGCTCCCGACGGCAAGACCGCGCTGGTGGCCAATCACGGCGACGGTACGGTATCGGTGATCGATCTTTCGGAGAACAAAGTGGTGTCGAGCTTTACAGGCGGCGCGGGCGTGGAATCGCTGGCGTTTTATTAGCGCCAGGGCGGTTCTGAAACGATACAATCATAGGCGAAGCGCCGCAGGATTCCCGTCCAATCCTTGCAGCCGAAACCTGGGCCGATGCTTCGGCCCGTACTCCGGGCCCGTACTCCGATGGATGAGGTGCACGCACAACCCGTCTGGCAACAGATCCAGCAGGAATTTTTCACCACAGGCGAGGCTGCGCCGGTTCTCACCGGGGTTTCGGCGCTCACGGAACAGATCGTGCTGGAGGCGTTTGGAGCAACACTCGCCGCGGCCGCGGCTCCCGTGATCATGCTGGCTGTGGGCGGGTTCGGACGTCGCGAGCTGTTTCCGTTCTCGGACGTGGATGTGCTCCTCGTCGTAGAGCGCGAGGCGCAGGCGGCCGCGATGAAGAACGCGCTCTCGGAATTCGTTCGCCGGCTCTGGGATGCAGGTTTGCGCTTGAGCCATTCGGTGCGCACCGTGGCCGAATGCGCCGAACTCCACGAGGGCAATATCGAACTCAGCATCAGCCTGCTAGACAGGCGCCTTGTGGGAGGCGCGCAAGAATTGCACGCGAAGCTCGAAAGCAAGCTCACGCCTTTTTTTGAGCGCCAGGCCCGCACACTGGCGCGCCGGCTATGCGAGCTCGCGCGCGAGCGCCACGAAAAATTTCAGGGGACGTTCTATCATCTGGAGCCCAATATCAAAGAGACGCCGGGCGGCTTACGCGATCTGCACTTGATCGGCTGGCTTGGAAAATTGCGCAAGCCGGACGATGAAATCGCCGCGCGCCTGGCAGCGCCCGCCAGGTTCGTGCATTCCCTGCGCTGCTTTCTGCATTACCAGACGCGGCGCGACCAAAATCTGCTCAGCTTCGACGCGCAGGAAGCCCTGACCACCCAGCCCTATCTCGCATTCCGCGAGCCGGCGGACCTGATGCGCGAATATTTCCGCAATGCGCGCGTCATCTACCAGGAGGCCCGCCGCGCGCTCGATGGGAACGAGAGGAACGAAAGCTCGCTTGCGTCGCAGTTCCGCGACTGGCGCTCGCGGCTTTCCAACGCCGAGTTCACGGTTTCGAACGAACGAATCTTTTTGAAGTCGCCATCGCAACTGGCGAGCGATCCGGCCATCGTTTTTCGACTGCTGGAGTTCGTGGCGCGGCACGGCATTCCCTTGGCCGCCGACACCGAGCGCCGCCTGGAGCACGCCGCGGATTTGTTCGGCGCCTGGTGCGAGCGGAGTGAACGCAGCGAGCCGTTGTGGCCCGCGCTGCACTCCATTCTCACACTGCCGCACGCGGCCGCCGCGCTGCACGTGATGCACGATACCGGTCTGCTCCCGGCGCTGTTTCCTGAATGGCGCAAGATTTTCTGCCTGGTGGTTCCGGACTTTTACCATCGCTACACGGTGGACGAGCACACGCTGGTGGCGATCGCCAAACTCGACGATCTCGCCGGCAGCAAGGATCCGGGCGAACGGCGCCTCGCGGAAATCCTGTCGGAGGTTGGCGACCTCGCCCTGTTGCGTTTCGCCCTGCTGTTTCACGACGCAGGCAAAGGCGCGCACAGCGGCAATCACGCGCGATTGTCGGTGGAACTGGCGCGCTCGGCCGCCGCGCGGATTCGTATGCCTCGCGAGGAGGCGGACACGGTGGAGTTCCTGATCGAGCACCATTTGGACTTGTCGGCGGTGATGAGCTCGCGCGACCTTTACGATCCGGCCACCGCGCGTCTGCTCGCCGTAGGCATCGGAACGCTGGAACGCTTGAAGCTTTTAACGCTGCTGACCTATGCCGACATTTCCGCCGTCAATCCCGCGGCGATGACTCCCTGGAGGTTAGAACAGCTCTGGACCGCGTACCGCGTAGCGCACCAGCAATTACTCACCGAACTGGAGACCGAGCGCATTGCGGACGTTCCTACGGATTTTCTAGGTCAAGCCGCCGACGCGGACTTTATTCGCGGCTTTCCATCCCGCTATCTGCGCACCCACACGCCCGAAGACATTCGCGCTCACGCCGAGCTGTATGAAATCAGCAAGCCCACGGGCGTCGCGGCGCAGATCGATTCTCCCGGGATTTCTTCCGGC
>JASIGB010000051.1:0-7450 GCA_030045355.1 Bryobacteraceae bacterium | reverse complement strand
AACGCGAAGATTCGCCTGGCCGGAAGCACCATCGCGGGCGCCAACGTCGCCGGCGATATTTCGGACGCCGCGGTCGGGGCGCAGATCATTTCGCATATTAATGTTCTGAACCGCATGAGCGCGCCCACAGGCGCGCAGGAACCCACGCCGCAAGACGGCTGGCCCACCGACACGTTCCTGAGCGATCAGAAAAAGCTGTATTTCAACGGCGAGGGCGTGGACATTTTGCATCAGCCCGCCGCGCATACCGACGGCGACAGCATCGTGTTTTTCAGGCGTTCGGACGTGATCGTCACGGGCGATATCTTCACCACCACCGCCTATCCGATCATCGATCTGGCCGCCGGCGGCAGCATCCAGGGCACCATCGCCGCGCTGCAGAAGATCGTCGACATGATCATTCCGGTGTACGGCCAGGAGGGTGGCACCATGGTGGTGCCCGGGCACGGACGGCTGTGCGATTTCGGCGACGTGCTCAATTTCCGCGAAATGACCGTCATCATTCGCGACCGCGTCCAGGACATGATCAAGAAGGGCTACACGCTCGAACAAGTGAAGGCGGCGCGGCCCACCGAGGATTACGATCCGCTGTACGGTTCCACTACGGGTTTCTGGACCACCGACAAATTCGTCGAGGCCGTTTACAAGAGCCTGAAGGGTGAGAAATGAAGGGTAAGAAATGAAACGCATCGTCATTTTCACGGCGCTTGGTCTCGCGCCCGCACTATTCGCGCAGTTTCCCGGCCCGCCGCCCGGTCCGCCGAAGCCGGCCAAGCAAATCGCGCCCATCGATCTTACGGGCTACTGGGTCGCCATCGTCACCGAGGACTGGCGCTTCCGCATGATCGCGGCGCCGAAGGGCGATTTCGCGGGCGTGCCGCTGAATCCGGCGGGCGTCAAAGTGGCGAACGAATGGGATCCCGCCAAGGACGAAGCTTCGGGCAACACGTGCAAGGCGTACGGCGCGGCGGGCATCATGCGCATTCCGACGCGGCTGCACATCACCTGGCAGGACGACAATACGCTGAAGATCGAGACCGACGCGGGCGAGCAGACGCGGCTGCTGCACTTCGGCCCTCCGAAAGCTCCGACGGGTCCGGCGACGCTACAAGGCTATTCCGCCGCGCGTTGGTTGGGACCCGCGGGCGGCATCGGATATTTCGGCACGGCGTTCGACCCGAGCAAGGGTGGGTCGCTCGAAGTGAATACCAGCCATCTCACGGCCGGCTACATCCGGCGCAACGGGATTCCGTACAGCGATAAGACCACGGTGCAGGAATTCTATGACGTGATCCACGAGCCGGAAGCGGATTGGATCGTGGTGAAGACCATCGTCGACGATCCGGTATATTTCTTCCGGACCATGATCACCAGCACGCATTTCCGCAAGCAGCCGGATGCTACGGGTTGGCATCCGGAGCAGTGTTACGCGCGTTAAACTGAGCCGCGGGCGCTAGCGCGCTCTAAGCGGTCGCGAATCGCGGTCCATTCGTCGCCGGCGGGCGGGCGCTCGATCGCGATCCAGTCCCAACCTTGGGCGTCGGAATGATGCAGCCGCTCATACAGCACGGCCGCGTATTCATGCGGATCGGCGGGCATTGCAAGACGGATTCCCCGGCCGGCGGGAAGGGGCTGGCCGGGCTCCAGCAAGAGGAGCGGCGTCTTCGGGCTGTAGTGGCGGGCGTGCAAACCCGGTGAAGCGTGCGCGCCTTCTGCATCGGAAGCGAGCGTGTTCACCGGTCCGATCTCGGCTTCGATCTCGGCTTTCGAGATCATGCCCGGACGCAGCAACACGGGATCGGCGTCGGCGAGAGATAGCACCGTGGATTCGATGCCCACTTTTGACGGCCCTCCATCCAGGACCAAGGCGACGCGATCGCCTAGCGCAGCACGTACGTGTTGCGCCGTGGTGGGCGAAAGCTGCGTGAACGGATTGGCGCTGGGCGCGGCGATGGGAACGCCCGCCGCGCGGATCAAATCGAGCGCGATGGGATGCGCCGGCATGCGAATGCCGACGGTAGGAAGGCCCGCAGTCAGGCGATCGGGAACGTGCGGCTGCTTCGGCAGCACCAGCGTCAGCGGCCCGGGCCAGAATTTGCGCGCGAGCTTTTCGGCGCGATCCGGCCATTCCAGGACCAGGGTTCGGGCCATTTCGATGGAACTGACGTGGACGATCAGCGGGCTAGTCGCCGGGCGGCCCTTGGCGGCGTAGATTTTTTCGACGGCTTCGGGATCGAGTGCGTTCGCGCCCAGGCCATAGACGGTTTCAGTTGGAAAAGCCACCAGCTCGCCGGCGCGGATCAACTCGGCGGCGCGGAGGATCTCGCTAGTCAAGATCGTCTTTTCCGTCTTTTGCGTCGCCCGCCAGCTTGCCGGTGTGTTTCCAAACCAGGAAGGCGTGCATCAGGCCGTCCAAGTCGCCGTCCAGCACGCGATCGACGTCGCCGATGGTCAGCCGCGTGCGAAGATCCTTCACCATGCGATAGGGCGCGAGCACGTAGCTGCGGATTTGGCTGCCGAAATTGATATCGAGCTTGGAATCCTCGAGCTTCTTGTCCTCGGCGCGCTTCTTCTCCATCTCGTGCTCGTACAAGCGCGCGCGCATCTGCTTCAGCGCACTGGCGCGATTCTTATGCTGCGAACGCTCGTTCTGGCACTGCACGACGATCCCGGTGGGCAGATGGGTCATGCGCACGGCCGACTCGGTGCGGTTCACATGTTGGCCGCCGGCGCCCGAAGCGCGGAACACGTCGACCTTCAAATCCTCGGGCTTGATGTCGATGTTGATGTCGTCTTCGATCTGTGGATAGACGAAGACGGAGGCGAACGACGTATGGCGCCGCGCGTTGGCGTCGAACGGCGAAATGCGCACCAGGCGGTGCACGCCGATCTCGGATTGCAGCAGACCGTAGGCATTTTCGCCCTCGATTTCCAGCGTGGCGGACTTGATGCCCGCGCCTTCGCCTTCCAGCCGGTCGGTCACCACAGCCTGCAGATTGTGGCGCTCGGTCCAGCGCAGGTACATGCGCAGCAGCATTTCGGCCCAGTCCTGGCTTTCGGTGCCGCCGGCGCCGGGATGGATCACCATGATGGCGCTTTTCGCATCGTTGGGGCCCGAAAGCAGCATTCCGGTTTCGAGCACTTCCAGGCGGTCGGAGAACAGCCGCATCTCGCGGTCCAGGTCGGCGATGACGTTTTCGCCTTCGCGGCCGAGCTCGAAGAGCGTGTCGAGGTCGCTCGTCAGGCGCGCGACTTCGGCTTCATCGGCAATCGCCTGCTCCAGGCGCTTGCGATCCTGCATGATTTTCTGGGTCTTCTCGGGCGGTTGATTCCAGAAATCGGAATCCGAAATCTGCTGCTCGATCTTGGCTATTTGCAGTTTCTTGTTGGAGGAGTCAAAGATAGCTCCGCACAGCGTCGGCCTGCTGGCGGAGCGTAGCGTATTCCCGTTCGTGTTCTTCGAGAGTCATGTGGGTCCGGAGACTTCATTTTACCAGTGGAGCCAGTTCAAGCAAGTACCCGCGCTTTCCGACGTTCCAGGCTTCCGTGCGGCCGAGCGTCGCGTGAACCCCGGCAGCTTCATGGATGTGGCCGCAGAAGAAGTAGCGCGGATGCTCGCGCTCGATGAATTCGCCGACAGCCACGCTGCCGAAGTGTTGGCCCACACCCGCGCGATCGAGCGGCGTGCCTTTGGGCGGCGTGTGGCAGATGAGCACCAGCGGGGCTTCCTCACGTGCCGCGAGGCCGGAAAATTTGCTCAGGCGCTCGCGCAGTTCCTGCTCGCTGTACTCGCCCGGCGTGTTGAATGGCGTGGGATTCGAGTAGCCCAGCCCGGCGATGTGATGGCCTGCGATCTCGAGGGTGTGCCCGTGAAAATCGTGGAAGCCGAATTCGGCGCAGAATCGCGCGATGTCGCCGGCCGATTCGTGATTACCCGGAAGCACGTACATCCGCTCAGCGCGCTTTTGGAGGATGGGTCCCATGGCATCCAGGCCGCGCCCGAAATTGGCCAGGTCGCCGGCGGCGAAATAGTAGTCGGCGTCGATGGCCATCAATTTTTCGAGCGCAGCTATGTCGCCGTGGATGTCGGAGAAGATGAGCAGCTTCACCAGACGAGGTTAGCAAGCGTCGCCCTACGGCGACCAGCGCAGCAGCGCCTGTTCCAGAACATCGAGTGTGACCGGCTTGGTGACGTAATCATTCATGCCGGAGGCCAGGCATTCCTCGCGCGTTCCGGCGATGACGTGGGCGGTCAAAGCGACGATGGGGGTGTGGGTTCCGTTATGCTCGCCGGACCGAATGGCGCGCGTGGCTTCGTATCCGTCCATTTCGGGCATGCCGCAATCCATGAAGATCAAGTCGTAGGAAAACTGGCAGGCCATCTCCACGGCCTCGCGTCCGTTGGCGGCCAGATCCACGCGGCAACTGCATTTTTCGAGCAGCTTCACGCCGATCTTCTGGTTCACCACGTTGTCTTCGGCCAGCAGAACGCGGCGGCGTTTCTTCGCGACTTCGCTGTGGAGCGACGGGGCGGCCTGGGGCGCTTCCGGCGGCTGCTGCGTTACTTCGAGGGGGATCGTCAATACAAAAGCGGCGCCCTTGCCCAACTCACTCGACACGGTAAGAGCGCCGTTCATCAGTTCGGCCAGCCGGGCGGAGATGGCGAGTCCCAGGCCGGTACCCTCGTGCCGCTTGCTCAGCGAAGAATCCACTTGCATGAATTTGTGGAACAGTAGCGGCAGATCGTGGGTGGCGATTCCGATTCCGGTATCGGCTACCGAGATAGAATACGTGGCGCGATCCGGCGCGGTGGCGCTCTCCGCGAGGCTCAGCTTCACTTGCCCCTGTTCGGTGAATTTGACGGCGTTGCTGAGCAGGTTGAGGACGATCTGGCGGAGGCGTCCGGCGTCGCCGTAGACCCAGCGATGCTCGATGCCGGCTTCAAGCACGTAATTGAGGCCCTTGGCGCAGATTTGCGGCGTCAGCAGGTCGCCGGTTTCGGCGAGGCAGTTCACGAGATCGAAATGGCTGCGTTCGATCTGCATGCGGCCCGCCTCGATCTTGGAGTAATCGAGGACGCCGTTCACGATGGAGAGCAACGCGCCGGCCGAGCCGCGGATGGTATCGGCGTATTCGCGCTGTTCCGGTGTGAGCGGAGTATCCAGAAGCAGGCCGCTGGTGGCGATGATGCCATTCATCGGAGTCCGAATCTCATGGCTCATGTTGGCGAGGAACTGGCTCTTGGCGTGGCTGGCCTTTTCGGCGGCGGTTTTGGCGCGCTCCAGCTCGACGGCATGTTTCTTGGCTACAGCTTCCAGGCGCTTGCGTTCGCCGATATCGCGCGCGACGCAGAGGATCGAGGACGCGCCCCGATAGTCGAATACGCAGCAATTCATCTCCACGGCCAGTTCGGCGCCGCCATGGGCCACGAGAACCGCTTCGAACAGCGCTTCTCCGCCTTGGACGATGCGTTCCAGCCGCGCCCTGCGCTGGGAGGAGAAAGCGGCCGGGGCGATGTCGTCCAGTGTCATGTGCAGCAGGTCGCTTCTGAGGTAACCCAGCCGCTCAGCGGCGACCTGGTTCACTTCGAGAAAACGTCCGTCTACATCGAGGATGAAGATGGAATCGTTGGCGGAGTCGAACAGCGTCCGGAACTCGAGCGCCGACTGGATCAGGGCTTCCTCGGTGCGGGCCTGGGCCAGCCGTTGCCGGTGTGTGGCGATGCCGTAGGAAAGGTCGCCGGCCAATTCCTTCAATAGGTCCACTTCTTCGCGGCGGAAGGCGTCCGCTTCGTTGGCGTTGATGGTGAGCGCTCCGATGACGTCCCCGTCGCACACCAGCGGCAGCGAGATGGCGGCCTGGTAGCCGTAGCGCAGCGCTTTTTCCCGCCAAGGCTGGAAATCCGGATGGGACTCGATATCGTTGAAGATCGCAATGCGTTCCATGCGGATCGAGGTGCCCACGGGACCGCGGCCCTGCGGTTCGTCGGCCCAGGTGATGCTGAGCCCATCGAGGTACGTGAGATCCCGGCCCGCCGCCGCGACCACGCGCACGGACTTTCTCTCATCGTCCTCGGCGAACCCGATCCACGACAAAGGATACCCGCCCGCCGCGGTCACCGCGCCGCAGATGGCGTGGAATAAGCTGTGCTCATCGGAGGAACGTACCAAGGACTGATTGCTGGCGGAAAGTACGCGCATGGCGCGGGTGGCGCGGCGCAACTGTTCCTCCGCGCGCTTGGGTTCGGTGATGTCGCGCACGATGCTCTGGTGCAGCGTGCGGCCATCGGCCTGGATGCGCCGCGAACTGATTTCTACCAAGAAGGTGGAACCGTCCTTGCGGCGATGCTTGCTCTCGAAAACCTGACTTTCTTCTCGCAGGATGGCGGCCAGACGCGCGGGGACGCTGGGCAATTCGGAGGAATCGAGCAGATCCTGTATATAGAGCTGCTGCATCTCCCCAAGGCTATAGCCGTACGCGGCGGCGGCGCGGTCATTCACCTCCAGAATCTTCCCGCCGGCATCCAGCAGCAGGACGATATCGTTGACGTAGCGGCTCAGGTGGGCGTAGCGGCCGGCCAAGGCCTGGCGGGCTCGATCGGCTGCGAGCGTCCGGCAATAGAAACGGCTTTTTTGCAGGCTCCAAAAGAGGCCGAACGTAGTTATGCAGACTCCGAGCAGCAGGGCGGCTTCCAGGGTGGGGCGCCGGCTGAAGGCGGCGATGAATGGGGTGGCGACAATCCCGGCGCCCAGCAGGGCGACGATCACCGGCAGGGCGAGGTTGGAAAGGGCGCGTTTTGGGTCGCGCTCGTCGCTAAACTCCACAACTGGCTTATCGGTCCGAAGCCCTGCCCCATGAGTGGCGCGGCGGGACGCAGGAAACCATTGGCGCCGGGCCGCGGTCTAGAAGGCGAGGCGCAACATGCTGGTCGATGAAAAAGGCAATACGGTCGCCGATAACGCGGTGGTGCCGCCGCTCACCGAGCGCCAGGAGCAGGAAGCCCAGGAACGTACCTCGGTCAGCGCGCTGGTGGTGCACGAAGCGATTCGCAAGGATGGGGACGAAGAACTGCGGCGGCCCATTTCGGCGCTGGCTTGGTCGGGACTGGCGGCTGGACTCTCGATGGGGTTTTCGTTTGTAGCCGAGGCGTTGTTCCGTGCGTACACGCCCGATGTGCCTTGGCGTCCCCTGATTACCAATCTCGGCTACCCACTGGGGTTCCTGATCGTGATCGTGGGGCGCCAGCAGCTTTTCACCGAAAACACGCTGACAGCGATCATCCCGCTGCTCGCGCGCCGCAATCGGACCACCTTTTGGCAGGTCCTACGGCTATGGGCGGTGGTGCTGGCGGCGAACATTATAGGGGCGCATCTGTTCGCCTGGGCGGTGGCCGACACGCCGGTGCTGGACGGCAAGTTCCACGCAGCCTTGGCCCAATTGGCGGCCGATG
>JASIGB010000512.1:0-3955 GCA_030045355.1 Bryobacteraceae bacterium | reverse complement strand
TTATCTTGCAGGGGGCGCGGGAGGGGTCCGGATCACGCTCGCCGGCGGCAAGAAACTGGTGGTGGGATCGCGCCGCCCGGACGAACTGGCCGCTGCTCTTCGGGCTTCCAGTAACGTCTAGCGAGTATCTCAGCTCTGTTTAAAGAAATGCACTACTTTCTTGCCGGCGTCCTCGGTGTAATACACCGTCACTTTGCCGCCTTTTTCCAGACCCTTGCCCGATTCTTTCGCGGCGCGGTCCGTCAGGCGATACGTTTCCTCGGCGCCGTCGGCAGTTGTTACGGTGACGGTCTTGGCGCCTCGATCCACGCTCTTCACCGCCACTTCACTGGCCTTGAGCCCATCCTTGCCGACGTGATCCACTTCCAACGCCGTTTTATCGGCGCCCTTGGCCGTGTAATGCACGATCACTTCGTCGCCTTCCTTCATCCCTTCGAAGGCGTCCTTGCTGCCATGCGCCGCCGCTTCCCCGCCGTGCGCGACTGTCCGGCCGATAAAACGAAAGGTCTGCTCGGTGCCGTCGGCCGTTTTCACCACCACGGTCTTGGCGCCCTTGTCGACGGTTTTCACCGTCGCGTCCACAGCGCCGGCCACGTCGTCGGCGGCAAGCGCGGTGCAGGCCGCAAGCGCGGACGCGAAACTGAGAGTCAACCAATATTTAGTCATCTTATTCTCCTCGTAACTAACTATGATACGACGCACGCCAGAATCAATTGGCTGCGCTCCTCTTGTGCATTCCGCCCCGGTATGAAAGAATTTCTGACGGAGGTCCTCCGGAAGTCTGATGACAAAACCTCTTCTAGCGATCGCGGTCGCCTGCGCGGGCTGCTTTACCTCTGCGCCACCGGCGCTCGCGCACCATTCCGGCGCCGCCGAATTCGACATGAAAAAGAAGGTCGAGCTCACCGGCGTGGTCACCAAAGTCGAATGGACCAATCCGCACGCCCACTTCTACATGGACGTGAAGGACGCAAGCGGCGCCGTTACCAACTGGAACTTCGAGCTCGCTAGCCCCAACGTCCTCAGTCGCAACGGTTGGCATCGAAACTCCGTCAAGCCCGGCGACACCGTGACCGTCTCCGGCAGCCAGGCCAAGGACGCCTCCAACTACGCCGCCGCCTCGGTGGTCACCTTTCCCGACGGCCACAAACTGACGTTCCTAGGCCCGGAAGATCCAGCGAAATGAACCTTTCCAGACTCAACTTCATACTCCTGAGCGCAATTTTGATGGCCGCGCCTGCGCTGATCGCCCAGCAAGCTCCCGCGGCCAAGACAGGTAACATCGGACTGTATCGCAATCAGCAGTTGCCGCCCGATGGCCCCGCGCCCAAGCTCGCCGACGGAACGCCGGATCTCTCGGGCGTGTGGCTCGGCAGCGGCGCGAACGAGGCCGACGTCACCCGCGCTCTGAAGCCCGGCAGCGAGGTCGTCATGCTGCCCTGGGCCGCCGACGTGACCGCGCACCGGCAATCGAAGCAAGATCCCGAAGCCAACTGCCTGCCTGCGGGTATTCCGCGCGGATCGCCGTATCCTTGGCGCATCCTGCAAACGCCCACGCATTACTTCATCCTGTTCGAAGGCAACATCCATAGCTTCCGGCAGATCTTCATGAACGGCAAGCACCCCGAAGATCCCGATCCCACCTGGTACGGCCATTCCATCGGCCATTGGGAAGGCAACACGCTAGTGGTGGATACGGTCGGCTTCAACGACAAATTCTGGTTCGATTACAAGGGCCATCCGCACACCGAGAAGCTTCACACCATCGAGCGCTACACGCGCACCGACTTCGGGCACATGTCGATCGAAGTGACCATCGACGATCCCGGCGCCTACGCCAAGCCATTCACCACGGTCGGCCATGCCACGCTCATGCCTGGGACGGAACTGATGGAGTACATCTGCCAGGAAAATAATCAGGATCTGCCGCTGCTCACTGGCCCGGCGCGCGGCCCCGGCGGGCAATAGGGGCCACTCGACCCCCTTCAATTCTCGCCCGGTTTTTGGACGTTATCGATCACCATCGCATCGATCGGCGCCTTCGTCCCCTTCATCTGTAAACCGAGTTGCTGCTCCATTGCAGCGAACAAATCCGGAGGCGCATCCGGATCGGGAGCTGCCGGTTGGGGATTAGCCGCCGCGGGCCCTGCACCGAAGCCCTGGCTCTGCGAAGGGTCCGGTGTCCACTTCAGGATGAAACTGTAGCGCGTGTCGCCCAGACCCGTCTGGTCGACCACGGGCTGTTCCATAAACTGCGCCTGCATCACGTGCGCGAACTCCTCGATCGTCGCGTTGCGCACCATAAACCCACTCTGCGGCCTCCCGCCAAATCCGGGCACGGGGATCGTGGAATTCTCTTCCTTCTTCAGCTTCGAGCCGCCCTTGGCCACGGTGATCGCGTATGCCGAAAGCTCTTTCTTTTCGTTGTGGAATGCCAGCGCGAAGCGGTCAGCCAGCAGTTTCTGAAGCATGGCTCTCATTTGATCCACGCTGGGCATGCCGGGCGTGTTCGGCTTGCCTTCGACATCGAATTTATCGGTGTCGCCCCAGGCAGGCGCCCCGATGACCTGCTTCGGGTGCACCGAATAGGCGAACTTAATCAGGTCCGCAAGAGTCGTGTTCAGAGTTTTGAACTCGCCGCTTCGGTTCACCGTGATTCCCCAGCCCGGCCGCTTGGGATCGGAGGGCTTGATCGTAGCAACCTCGAACTCCGGCTTGGCTTTCGCGTCCATCATCTTGGGAGGGGGCAGCGGCTCGGGGATGGTCCACGCCGTTGCCGCGGTGGCTTTGACCAGCGTCAGCGGCAGGGGCATTCCCTGGGTCCACGTGCCCGTGATGGTGTTCCCGTCGGCGCTGAGGGTACCCTCGTAAGTACCGTTGATCGCGGGAACTCCGATCTTGAGTCCAGTGCCGCTCTGTTTGACTGACTCAGCCGGGATTGGTTGCCCGCCCTGGTCGATGCTGTACATCACTGCTTGGAGCGTGTCCTTCTCGGTGGTGGAGATCTTCATCACGATTCGCAATTCGCCATTCGGCGCTTGCGGAATCTTGAGGGCTCCCTGCCAGGTTCCAGTCAGAGTTTGAGCAAACGAAGCGCTCACCAACGCTGCCAGCGCGAGGACAAAGACGGCCAGCTTTCTCATATGTAGCCTCCTAGGGCTCAGAATGCAGCCATGTTATCTTTCCACACCGATATTTCGTTTTGACGAAAACTGCTCCAGTTTTGTTCCCGAGCCGGTATGCCCTTCCTACGCAGTCATTTTGGAGTAAAGTGCGGATATGTTCGAGCGCTACACCGAAAAGGCCCGGCGAACCATCTTCTTCGCCCGCTATGAGGCGAGCCAGTTCGGCAGCCCGTATATCGAAACGGAGCACCTGCTGCTCGGACTGTTCCGTGAGGATAAGGAGCTGGCCGGCCAGTTCCTGGGATCCCACGCCAAGCTCGAAGCCATGCGCCGTTCCATCGATCAGCGTGCCCGGAAGGGCGACAAGATCGCGACGTCGGTCGACCTGCCGCTCAGCCATGAATCCAAGCGCGTGCTGGCCTACGGCGCCGAGGAGTCCGAACGCATGAATGACAAGCATATCGGCACGCCGCATCTCCTCCTCGGCCTGCTTCGCGAAGAACAATCCTTCGCCGCGCAACTGCTGCGCGAACAAGGCCTCAGCCTGGAACCGGTGCGGGAGCAGGTACGCAGGTCGGCTCCCCCGCCGGTGCGGGCGGCATCGGCCGCGGTCGATCGCCTGCGCCAGTGGCTTGCCGAGCGTGAAGCGCGCGGCGGCATCTGGACTTTCGAGCAACATGGCGTCGCAGGGAGTCGAACCGACTTCGCTATTTACGCCGGGGATCCACCGGAAGAAACAGAAATTGGTCAAGATACTCCCCCGGCCACAAGGTTCGCTCAAACTCTGAAGCGGATCGCGTTCATCATGGTACGAATGGAGCAAGCAATCG
>JASIGB010000511.1:0-4618 GCA_030045355.1 Bryobacteraceae bacterium | reverse complement strand
GAACGACGCGTTGCCCGGCTCCTGGCTCACCTATGGGCGCAACCAAAGCGAGACCCGCTTCAGCACGTTGAAGCAGATCAACGATACGAACGCGAAACGCCTGGGCCTTGCCTGGACCTACGCGGTCGGCGCCGGCGGCGGCAACCAGGAAGGCACGCCGTTGGTCTGGAACAACACACTTTACGGCATCACTACCTGGAGCGTCGTCTACGCGCTCGACGCCAGAACCGGCAAAGAGCTGTGGCGCTGGGACCCCGAGGTCAACCAAACCGCAGTCCATCCGAAGATCTGCTGCGGCACCGTCAACCGCGGCTTGGCGCTCTACCACGGCACCATCATCGCGCCCGCCATCGACGGCCGCCTGATCTCGCTCGACGCGCTCACCGGTAAGCCGATCTGGGAAGCGCGCGTGGCTTATCCGCAGGATTGGTACACGCTCACCATGGCGCCGCGCATCGCGGGCGACAAGGTGATCATCGGAGCTTCGGGCGGCGACAAGTGGACGCGCGGCTTCTTCGCCGCATTCGACGCCAAGACCGGGCACTTCGCGTGGAAGTTCTACACGGTTCCCGGAAATCCCGAACTGCCGCCGGAAAACGAAGCGATGAAGGCCGCGCTCAAAACCTGGGGCGGCGACTTCTGGACCAAAGGTGGAGGCGGCGCGGTGTGGGACGGCTTCGCCTATGACCCCGACGCGAACCTGGTGTACGTGGGCACGGGCAACGCCGAACCCTGGCACCAAAAATTCCGCGGCGCGCAGAACCTCGACAACTTGTATACCTGCTCGATACTGGCCGTCGACCTCACCACGGGCCAGCTCAAGTGGTATTTCCAGACCACGCCCAACGACAACTGGGATTACGACAGCGTCCAGCAACTGATGCTCCTGGACCTGACCATCAACGGGAAACAGCGCAAGGTGATCACGCAGGCCTCCAAGAACGGATTCTTCTGGGTGCTCGATCGCATCACCGGCGAATTCCTCTCCGGCGCTCCTTTCGTGAAGACCACTTGGGCGCTGGGCCTGGACGCCAAGGGCCGGCCGATTGTGAATCCGGCCGCCTATTACGACAAGGACCCCATCTCGCTGTTCCCCACCGGCGGCGGCGCGCACAACTGGTCGCCCATGTCGTATAGTCCGCTCACCGGATGGGTCTACATCCCCGTTTTTCTTCAGCCGTACACGTACGCGACGGCGAGCGAGTTGAAACCCAACACCAGCGGCTACAGCCGCGGCACCGTCGATCCGAAGGTGATCGACAGTCCGGCCATCGGGCCGCCCACGGCAGAAGGGATGCGCGGCGCGCTCCAGGCTTGGGACCCGGTGAATCAAAAACTAATGTGGCGGATTGACGGTGGTGGCGGCATCGGCGGCGGAACCGTCGCGACAGCGGGCAATCTGGTGTTCCAGGTGATCAACGATGGGCGCTTCCGCGCGGTCACTGCCGACAAGGGCGAAATCCTCTACGAGATCAAGACCGGCCGCACGGGCATGGCGCCTCCCATCACCTTTGAAGTGGACGGCAAACAATACGTGGCGTTCCAGGGCGGTCTGGGCCGCGCCGCGACGGTTGTGGGTCCGAACGACGAAAAGGTCGATAACCCGCCTATTATGTTCGCGTTCGCCCTCGACGGCACGGCTGAGCTGCCCAAACCCGCGCCACCGCCGCCTCCCCGTAACCAAGCCGAGCCGGCAGCGCCCGAAAAAGAACATTAGACCCCGTGTAACCAATAGCTTGCGGGAGTATACTTTATATGCGTATCTATGGGGTCCTCCACTCGTAGGACATTTCTGAAGACTACCCTGGCGACTGCCGGAGCAGGGGTGGGAGCGGCCTCGCTAGCCCGCGCGCAATTTCCGGCCAAAATCTCCAGCACACCGCTCGGCGACAACCTTTTTCTAGTAACCGGCGCCGGTTGCAACGTTGTGGCGCGCACCGGGTCAGACGGAGTGGTGTTGGTGGATGGCGGACTCGCCGAAAATGCTGCCGCACTCACGCTGGCCGTGGCCGCGCTGCCCAAGGGTGGCGGCACGGTTCGCACGCTCCTCAATACCCACTGGCATCCGGAACAAACGGGTTTGAATCTGTCGCTCGGTACCGCCGGCGCGACGATCATCGCGCAGGAAAATACGCGACTCTGGCTGACCCAGAACATCACTTATCCCTGGGACGGCCGCAAGTTCGCGAAATTCCCCAAGGTCGCGCAGCCCAACAAAACGTTCTACGACCAGGGCGCGCTCGACTCCGGCATCCGCTACGGCTACATCGCCGACGCCGCGCACACCGACGGCGATCTCTACGTTTATTTCCCCGGGCAGAACGTGCTGGCCGTGGGCGACGCCGCATATGGGCAAGGCTGGCCGTTCATGGACTATTGGACCGGCGGCTGGATCGGCGGAATTGTCGGCGGATTGCAACGCATCCAGAGCGTCGCGAACAAGGACACCAAGATTGTCCCCGCGCAAGGGCCGCTGCTCACTTCCGCCGACCTCGCCACGCAGCTCGACATGTACGGCAATCTCTATGACCAGTTAGTTCGGATGCTGAACAAAGGGCACAGCCCGATGGAAGCCGTCGCGGCCAAGCCGGCCAAAGAATACGAAGCCAAAATGGGCAACTCGGACCTGTTTATTCAACGTTCTTTTGAGAGCCTGTGGGCTTATTTATCACCTGACGCATAACGATCACGCATGACGATGCCAACTAAAATCGCGATCCCGCTGATGTGCCTCGCCGGCCTCCTGTCCGCCGCTCCTGCAAGCGTGTCGCAGGATTCGGGCGAGGCGACGCTCGCCACGTTCAAGCAATATTGCGTCGGCTGCCATAACAACATAGCGAAGATCGGCGGTGCGAGCTTCCAAGGCGTCACGGCGGAAAGCATCGCGAAGAACCCCGAGTTGTTCGAGAAAGCGGTGCGCAAACTGCGCGGGCGCGTCATGCCGCCGCCGGGCGCCAAGCAGCCCGATGGCAAAGCAGTCGACTCGCTGGTCGGCTATCTTGAAGATTCACTCGACAAGCTTCCCGAGCCGGAGCACATCTCCGATCAAGTAGTGCTGCACCGGCTGAATCGCAAGGAATATCAAAACGCGGTGCATGACCTGCTCCAGGTCGATGTAGACGCTACCACTCTGCTGCCTCCCGACGACACCGCGCAAGGCTACGACAACATCGCTTCGGCGTTGCAGGTTTCGCCGTCCTTCATTGAACAATACGTGCTGGCCGCGCACGATGTCGCGCTGCTGGCGCTCGGCAAGCGCGACTCCCGCCCGCAAGGCTGGAGCTTCAAAGCGGACTCCGGCAATCAGCTCACCCATGTCCCCGGATTGCCCCTCGGCACCCGCGGCGGCATTCTCGCGAAAGTGGACCTTCCCGCCGACGGCGAATATCACATCAACATCGCCGACATGGCCACGCACATCTGGGGCAACGGCATGGAGTACGAGAATCCCCTGGTGGTGACGCTGGACGACAAGATCGTCTATCAGACCGTGATCGGCGGCGAAGAAGACATGAAGCTGTACGATCAGGTGCAGTCGGGCGCGATGGATCGCGTGAATGCGCGCCTGAAGAACATCAAGTTCACATCGACCGCCGGCCCGCACGAAATCGGCGTCACGTTTCGCCGGCAAAGTTTTGCCCAATCCGACGATCAGTTGCAGATCTTCGCGCCGGGCGGCGGGCAGGACCGGTCCTATCGCGTGAGTTCGTTCCAGCTTCTCGGGCCGTTCAACAGCACCGGCCTCAGCTCCACGCCCAGCCGGGATCTCATCTTCACCTGCTATCCAGGCCAGGATAAAAACAAAACACCCGAAACCTGCGCAAAGCAGATTTTTTCAACGCTCGCGCGCCGCGCGTATCGCCGGCCGGTGAACGATGACGACATCGCCGAGCTGATGCAGTATTACGCGGAAGGTGCGAAGCGTGGCGGCTTCGAAGACGGTGTGCGTGAAGGCATCACCGGAATGCTTGCCAGTCCGTTCTTCCTCTATCGCGGTGAGCACGTTCCCGCCGGCCTGAAGCCGGGCGACACATACCAGATCACCGATCTGGAGCTCGCCTCCAAGCTTTCCTTCTTCCTGTGGAATTCCATCCCCGATGACGAACTGCTGAATCTCGCCGCCAGGAACAAACTGAGTGATCCGCCCACCCTGCGCGCCCAGGTCCGCCGCATGTTGGCTGACCCCAGATCGGGCACGCTCGCGAGCAATTTCGTCTTCCAGTGGCTGGAGATGACCAAGCTGGATGAAGTGGTTCCCGATGCCTCGATCTTTCCCTACGCCTCCGGCCGCATGGATCCGCGCGAGGACTTCCGCACCGAACTCGCGCTATTCGCCGGCAGCATTTTCCGCGAGGACCGCAGCGTGGTGGACCTGCTGCGCGACAAGTACACGTACGTGAATGAGCGCCTGGCGCTGCAATATGGCATCGACAACGTGAAGGGCGACGAATTCCGCCGCGTGGAGCTGAAGGATTCCGCGCGCTGGGGCTTGCTCGGCAAGGGCGCCGTTTTGATGGCGTCCGCTTATCCCAACCGCACTTCGCCCGTGCTACGCGGCAAATTCGTGCTGACTTATATTGAGGGCGTCCCGCCCGCCAACCCGCCACCCAACGCCGGG
>JASIGB010000510.1:0-7197 GCA_030045355.1 Bryobacteraceae bacterium | reverse complement strand
ATTTCATGAAGCGGATCTTGTTCGTCGATGATGAACCCCGAATTCTGGAAGGCCTCCAGCGGATGCTGCGTCCCTTCCGGAAGCATTGGGAAATGACATTTGCTTCGAGCGGCGCCGAAGCCCTGGAAATCCTCGCGCGCGAGACACACGATGTCATCGTGACCGATATGCGCATGCCGGAAATGGACGGCGCGGAACTGCTCCGGCGGGTGAGAGAACGCTACCCGGCGATGATTCGCATCGTGCTTTCCGGCCAATTCGAGACCGAGGCTGCCATGCGCGTGGTGCAGGCGGCGCATCAGTTTCTCACCAAGCCGTGCGACGCCCGAAAGCTCCAGGCGGTGATTGAGCGCTCCTGCCAGAGCGATGAAATCGTCTTCGACGCCGCCACGCGCAGCATCGTCGCTGCCATCGGCGAGCTGCCTCCCTTGCCGCGGACCTATGCGGCGCTGGTGGACGCGCTCAACGATCCCCAAACCTCGCTCGATCAGGTCGGAGCCATCGTGGAAGGCGACGTCGCCGTCACCGCCAAGGTGCTGCAACTGGTCAATTCGGCCTTCTTCGGCCTGTCACACGAGGTCGCCACCGTTTCCATGGCCGTGGGGTACCTGGGGTTCGAAGTGCTGAAGCAGTTGGTGATGACCGTGGAATTGTTTCGCACCTTCACGTGCGCGCGACCCGTCACAGGCTTTTCGGTGGAGCAGATCCAGCAGCACTCCCGCTCGGTCGCCGCCATGGCGGCGAAGCTGCCGATGCCGCAGAACCTGGCTGCCGCTACTTCCGTGGCCGCGCTCCTGCACGACGTCGGGAAACTGATTCTCGCCGTCCGGCTGCCCCAACCGTTCGAGCAGGCGCTCGAAGCCTCGCTCCGCGAGAATCGTCCTTTGTACCGCGTCGAGAAAGAGATGCACGGCACCAGCCACGCCGAGATCGGAGCCTACCTGCTCGCGCTATGGGGACTGCCGTCTGCTATCGTCGGCGCCGTTTCGCGCCACCATCACCCGATCCATGCCTCCGGCGATAACAGCATCATGGACACCGCGGTCCATATCGCCGATCTGCTGGTCCATGAAGCTGAAGGGAGAGCGGAGGAAAGGAGAGCCGCAAACTGTCGGGAAATTGAGACCGAGTTAACGGGCTAGAGCAAATATCTCCCGGAATGGCGCAAAACGGCGCAGGAAATCGTAGCTGCCGAGGCCGCTCATGCCGTCTAACGTGACCGGCGCGCATCCCGAAATTGAGAGCTCGGCCGCCGCCGGGGAGTCCGTTCTCTTCGTCGATGACGATCCCCACATTCTCGATGCCCTGCGGCGCCAGTTTCGTAACTCGTTCCGGATCGCGACCGCTACCGGTCCTGAGCAGGGGCTCGCGGCCATCGCTGATCGAGGGCCGTTCGCCGTGGTGGTGTCGGACTTGCGGATGCCGGGGATGAACGGAATCCAATTCCTGGCCGCCGTTCGTGCGCAGGCGCCCGACACGGTCCGCGTCATGCTCACCGGGCAGGCCGATATGGCCGACGCAATCGCGGCCGTGAATCAGGGAGCGATCTTCCGCTTCCTGCTCAAGCCCAGCAATGCCATCATTCTCGGTAAGGTGATCGAATCGGCGCTCGAACAGCACCGGCTGCTCGTCGCCGAACGGCAATTGACGCAGCAGACGCTGCTCGGCTGCGTGGGGGTCCTGGCGGAAGTTCTCAGCATCGTGGAGCCGGTGGCCTTCAGCCGCACCAATCGCATTCTGCGCTATGTCCGCGAACTCGCGGCCATGCTGAAGCTCGAAAACTCCTGGCAAGTGGAAGCCGCGGCCATGCTCTCACAGATCGGCTGGATTTCGATCCCTTCCGAAATCGCCGGCAAAGTGGCGGCGAACCAGCCTCTCTCGGCCGAGGAGTCCCGTTGTTTCCGCGCACACCCCGCCGCCGCGGCCCGCCTGATCGAACGCATTCCGCGCCTCGAAACGGTTGCGAAAATCATCCAGGCGCAGCTCGGCCCGCCGCCGGGGTCAGGAGCCGTTCCCGGGCTCGAAGAGCTTCGCGGTCCCCTCTCTCTCGGCGCGGCCGTTTTGCAGGCCGCCATCGAGTTCGACGACCGGCGCGGCTGCGGCCTTTCGCATGCCGAAGCGCTCGCTGATATGCGACTGAGGAAGGATCGTTACCCCCCGGAAATCGTTTCCGCCATGGCCCGCGTCGAGCAGGTCGAGTCGTCCGACCCCGTCCAAAACATCCCACTCAAGCGGCTCGCGCCGGGAATGGTGCTCGAACAAGACATCTGTGGCCGCAACGGCATGTGCTTGATCGGCCGGGGACAACAGATGACGCCGGCCCTGCTGCAACGGCTGCGGGGATTCTCGCACACCATGGACACCGATGTCGCGGTCGCGGTTCGCATGCCCCGAACCCAGGCGGCGCCCTAGAGCGCGACCCTTTGGCGGCCGTACTGGTAACATCTAGGAATGCTCGACGCCCGCGCCTGGCTCCTTATCGCCCTGGCCGCGTTCACCGTTTTCCTCATCTGGGTCTGGCTACAAAGCAAACATCGCGCGCCGGGCGTCCCCTCGGTTTTCGAGCTGCTGCTCGGGCTGGTCACCAACTTTTTCGACACTCTCGGAATCGGCTCCTTCGCGCCGACCACCAGCGTCTTCAAGTTTTTTCGCCTCGTCCCGGATGAGAAGATCCCCGGGACCTTGAACGTGGGTCACGCGCTGCCCACGCTGCTCGAAGCTTTCCTCTTCATCGCCATCGTGAAAGTGGACATCGTGACGCTGGTGGGATTGATGGGCGCATCGGTGGTGGGCGCGTGGTTCGGCGCCGGAATCGTGTCGCGCTGGCCGCGGCGCTGGGTGCAAATCGGCATGGGCATCGCGCTGCTCGCCGCAGCCGGCTTTTTCCTGATGTCCAATCTCAACTTGTTTCCGGCGGGCGGAACGGCGCTGATTCTCACACACTGGCGCCTGTGGGCCGGGATCGCCGGAAGCGCCCTGTTGGGCGCGCTGATGACCCTGGGAATCGGTCTCTACGCGCCTTGCATGATCCTGGTCAGCCTGCTGGGCATGGACCCCAAAGCGGCGTTTCCCATCATGATGGGCTCCTGCGCGTTCCTGATGCCGGTGGCGAGCGCGCGCTTCGTCCGCGCCGCGAGCTATAGCCCGCGCGTGGCTCTGGGCCTCACGCTGGGCGGCCTGCCGGGCGTCCTGCTCGCCACGTTTATCTTCAAATCGCTGTCGGTGACGGCGGTGCGCTGGCTCGTGGTGGTGGTGGTGATTTATGCCTCATTTACGATGCTCCGCTCGGCCCTCGAGAGCCGGGCCGCAAAGCCTGCCGCCGAGCCCATCAAAGCCAAGCTATACTGATTACAGAAGTCCTCAGGCCCCAATTGGCCTCTATTTATGACCAGGCGTATCAAGTTTTTTGTTGCATCCACCTCCACTTGCCTCGTTTTCGTGCTCCTGTTCGGCGCTATGCGCGGCAAGAGCGCTTCCCCCGAAGATACTTACAAGCACCTCGCGGTTTATACCGAAGTGCTCTCGCGCATCAAGAGCGATTATGTCGAAGAACCCGACATGAAAAGCGTCACGCTAGGCGCGTTGAACGGGCTGCTCGAATCCATCGATCCCTATGCCAGCTACTTGAACGCCGATCAATACAAGCAGTGGCTCCAGAGCAAGGATCAGCACAAGGCCGACGTCGGCCTGATCCTGTCGAAGAAATTCGGCTACGTGGGAATCATCGATTCGATCCCCGGCTCACCCGCGGCCAAGGCCGGGCTCACCACCACGGACGTGATCGAAACCATCAACGGCGTCGCGACACGTGATATGCCGCTGGCGTTCGCGCAGTTGCTGCTCGAGGGCGATGCGGGAAGCAACGTCGAACTGGGCGTGCTGCGCTTCCGCAAGCCTGAGCCGCAGAAACTCACGCTCACGCGCGTAATGATCCAGTATCCGGCGGTGACGGACAAAATGCTGCCCGACCAAGTCGGCTTGATCACGGCTTCCAGCCTCCTGGGCGATCGCGTGAAGGAAATCTCGGCCGACGTGCTGGACCTGCAGAAACAGGGCGCTAAGGAATTGATTTTGGATCTGCGGCATTGCTCCACCGGCGGCCCCGAAGCGGGCGAGCAACTGGCGAACCTGTTCCTCGATAAGGGCCTCATCACGTATAGCGAAGGCCAAAAAGTGGAGCGCCAGGACGTGAATGCCGATCCGGCGAAGGATGTCACGCATCTGCCCGTCGCCGTGATCGTGGATCGCGGAACCGCCAACGGCGCCGAGATCGCAGCCGCGGCGCTGCTGGACGACAAGCGTGCCGAAGTGGTCGGCGAACGTACCTATGGCGACGCCTCCATCCGCAAGCCCATCCAGATGGACGACGGCTCAGCCGTGATCCTATCCGTCGCGAAATATTATTCCCCGTCCGGCAAGGCCATCCAGGATGTCCAGGTCACTCCCTCGGTTCCGGTGCAGGAAACTGAGCCCGTGGTGGTGGACGACGATGGGAATCCGCAAACCGTCGAGCCGCCACAGCAGCCCTCCGGCGAAGATCTTCTGCTGAAGAAAGCCATTGATGTTGTCGAGCATGGCAACCACGAAGTGGTTTCCAATACCCAGCAGGACGGCAATGCCCGAAAGGGTCCGCAGCCGGTGCTTACTCCGCTGAACGTGCCTGAGCCTGTCAATCACTAGAGCGTCCGTGCCCCTGTACGAATATAAGTGCGAAGGCTGCGGCGAGACCTTTGAAATCATCCAGAAATTTTCCGACGAGCCGCTGACGGTCCATGAAAAATGCGGCGGGCCGGTCCATCGTCTTTTGTCGGCACCCGCGTTCCAGTTCAAAGGTTCCGGCTGGTACGTGACCGATTACGCCAAAGGCAACAGCAGTTCGCCTTCCAAGAGCGAGGCATCCGACAAGAGCTCGAGCGACTCCAAGACCGAGACGAAAACGGAAGCCAAAACCGAGTCGAAGCCGGCCGCGAGCAGCGGCAGTTCGAAAAACGATTAAGTCTCACCATTAATCCGGGTCTAACTGCGGTGTACGGGATCGATCCAGCGGTACTCGGTCGGCGGCTCCGGGCTTTCCAGATCCAGATTCACCACGATCGGCTCCTGCCCGCTGCGAATCACAATGGCTTCCACCGGATGATCGGGATCCGCGTTGATTTCCTGGTGCGGGACGAACGGTGCGATGAAAACGAAATCGCCCGGATCTGCCTCGTCGAAAAACTGCATGCGGTCGCCCCAACGGATTCGCGCGCGGCCCTTGAGAATGTAGAGAATCGTTTCCAGGTCGCCGTGATGATGCACTCCGGTTCGCGCATCGGGGTGAATCTCCACCGTGCCCGCCCAGATTTTCTGCGCGCCTGTTCGCGCGTGATCGACGGCCGCGGCGCGCGTTAAGCCGGAAGTCTGCGGCGTGTTGGTATCAAACTCGGGCGGGCGAACGATTCTCACGCCCGTGCGGAAGTCGTTTTTCGCGCCGTCGCCCATGGGTGGCTCATGAAAGCGCCGTCGCCAACTGCGACTCCCGAGCAGCCCGGCGTGCATTCAACAGGCCCGCGACCGCACGGGCTTCCTCGGCGAGGGCGCGAAACTGCTCCGGAAACAGCGATTGATAGCCGTCCGATAGCGCGCGATCCGGATTCGGGTGCACCTCCACGATCAGCCCCGCCGCGCCCGCCGCGATGGCCGCGAGCGCCATGGGATGCACTTTGTCGCGCTTGCCGGTGCCGTGGCTGGGATCCACGATGATGGGCAGATGGCTCAGGCTCTGCACGGCGGGAACGACACTGAGATCGAGTGTATTGCGCGTGTGATCGGCGAACGTGCGCACGCCGCGCTCGCACAGGATCACCTGGTAATTGCCTTCCGACAGAATATATTCGGCGGCCATCAAGAATTCTTCGAGCGTTGACGACATGCCGCGCTTGAGCAGCACCGGCTTGCGCGCCCGCCCGGCGCGCCGCAGCAGCGAAAAATTCTGCATGTTGCGCGCCCCGATTTGCAGGCAGTCGGCGTATTCTTCCACCAGATCGAATGTCTCAGTGTCGATCGCTTCCGTCACGATCCCTAGGCCGGTTTCCTCGCGCGCGTCGGCCAAATAGCGCAGGCCTTCTTCGCCCAGGCCCTGAAAGGCATAGGGAGAAGTGCGCGGCTTGTACGCGCCTCCGCGCAGTAATTGAGCCCCGGCCGCTTTCACCGCGCGCGCCGCTTCCAGAATTTGTTCGCGGCTCTCCACCGAACAGGGCCCCGCGCACATCACGATTTCCGCTCCGCCCACCGGCACTCCGGCTACATTCACCACGGTGTTGTCGGGTTTCACTTCCCGGCTCACCAGCTTGTAGGGCTTGGAGACTGGAATCGCTTCCACCACTCCCGGGAGACTCTCGAACTCTTCCTTGGGCAGCGGACCGTGATTGCCGGTAATGCCGACGGCGGTGCGTTCGGCGCCGGGCATCACGTGAGCGCGGAAACCGAGACTTTGGATTTTTGCGCAAACCTGAGCGACGTCCTGCTCCGTGGCTTGCGCACGCATGACGATCAGCATGCGGCTCGAACCTCCGCACTCAGTGTATCAGCCGGGACCGCTCTCTCACCGTTGCCGGCTCAGCCCAGCAGGCCTCGAAACTTCGGGCTATATCCGGGAAAAACAGATTGCAGGTTCGTATTTCCCAAGTGGGCGGAAACCAGCTCGCCGAGCACATCGCGAAAATCGGTGGTCAGCGCCAGGTCCCGCTCTTCATAAAGCTGTTCCTGCGCGAGGCCCGGCCAATCACCGTAGACCTTGCCGCCGCGCACGTCGCCGCCCACGACGAACATCACATTGGCATGCCCGTGGTCTGTTCCCCGGTCGCCGTTCTCTTTCACCGTGCGCCCGAACTCCGACATCGTTACCAGCGTGACGTCTTCCATGCGATCGCCCAGGTCTTGATAAAACGCCGCAAGCGATTGCCCGAACTGCGCGAGATTGTTCGCGAGCTGCCCATCGGTCGGCTTCCCGCCGGTTTCGTTGACGTGCGTGTCCCATCCGCCGATATCGGCGAACGCCACTTCCACGCCCACGTCCGCCTTGATCAACTGCGCGATCTGCTGCATGCTGCGCCCGAACTCACCGTTAGGATACGCCCCCCCGGCGGAGGGAACGTACTTCTGCTTTTGAATCGACTGCACGATCTTCACCGCGTCGAACGTCTCGCGCGCCGTTCC